>JACQRA010000060.1 GCA_016206725.1 Candidatus Omnitrophota bacterium | reverse complement strand
GGGGGACGGGATCCGGCAATTCTAAAAATTGAAGAGCACTAGGAAGCGGAGGGCGGGGCGGCCTTCCGCTTTCGTTTTGCGGGGCGGGGGTGTGGTAGAATCCCGCCATGAGCCGGGCCCGACCGGAACAGGCTGGGGAGGCGCAAGCGGAGGCGGCGCGGTATCCGACGGCGACCGTCACGCTGCAGGGGCGCGAGATCACGTACGCGCTGCGGGAGAGTGTCCGCGCGCGGCAGCCGCGCCTGTGGATCGCGCCGGCCGAAGGGCTCGTGGTCACCGTGCCCGCCGGCTGGACGGCGTCGCAGACCGAGCGCTTCCTGCGGCAGCATCAGCGGTGGGTGCTGCGCTGGGACGCGCGCCATGCGCGGCGCTGGCAAACACTCCCCAAGCGCTGGCCCTATGGCGAGCGCCTGTTCTATCGCGGGCTAGTACACGGCGTGCAGATCCGCCCGGGCCGCGTTGGGGCGGTGGAGGTCGCCGGCGGATGCCGGATGATCGTCTCGACCCGGACGCCCGGCATCGACGGCGCGCGGCGCGTCCTACGCCGGTGGCTGCGGGCGCAAGCGACGCAGACGCTGGCGGAACGCGTCGAGGCCTACGGCGCGATGATGGGCCTGCGGCCCCGGCGGCTCTACGTGCGGTCGCTGCGCCGGGCCTGGGGCCGCTGCTGGGCCAACGGTAGCTTGAGCTTCAGCGCGGCGCTGGTCATGGCGCCGCCCGAGGTGCTGGACTACGTGGTGGTCCATGAGCTGGCCCACCTGCGCGAGCCGAACCACTCCCCGCAGTTCTGGAACGTCGTGGCCGCCTACGCCCCCGACTATCCCGCCCACCGCGCGTGGCTGCGCACCCACGGCCCCCTCCTCGCCGTCTGAGCGGGACGGCCCTCCAACTTTTTTCTACCTCCTAACGCTATACCCGTTATCCTATATTTTTATGTTATTCGCGTTATTAATATACCGTTTCGGGTATAGTATCTATATCACTATATCACTAAGGGTATATTTATTGTGTTGATATATTGAAATTATACCTGATATGGTATAGAATATTGACAACATGGATCCATTAGGGAAGCAGATCAAAGTATTGCGCAAGCGATCTGGACTCACGCAGCTTGAGTTTTCCAGCCGAGCGGACGTTGGGTTGCGGTTTATCCGTGATCTTGAACAGGGCAAACCAAGCGTTCGCCTCGATAAGGTGAACCACGTGCTGAAGTTTCTCGGACATCATCTCGAGATCGTCTCCAACCATGAGCCAAGAGCCGTTTCGAAGAGCCACGGTTAAGTATCAGGATCAGATCGCCGGTTATGTATCAGAAACGGCGGTTGGATATCAGTTCACGTACGATCCAGCGTATCTTCGCGCGGGACATCCCATTTCGATCTCGCTGCCATTGCGTGAGGAACCGTATGAATCACGAGAGCTGTTCAGCTTCTTTCGGGGATTATTGCCGGAGGGCTGGTATCTCGCCATCGTGAGTGCGACCGCCAAAATCGATGCGCAGGACACGTTTGGCATCTTGTTAGCCACCACGTCAGATACGATTGGAGCAGTGACGGTTCATAAGGTTGAGGGGTGAGATCGAAGAACCATGCTTGACGCGAAGACGATCAAGGCCATGTTCAATAGCGATGTAGAACCCACCCTCCCGCTGTCTCTGACGGACATTCCGCTTCGCGCGCAGGCGATGGTGGGCAAGATGTCCATTTCAGGGGTCCAGCCGAAGTTATCACTCCACCTGAATAAGCCTCGGGCAGAGTTGGTGCCGGTTGCTGAGGGGGGAGAGTACATTGTGAAGCCGCAGGTCCAACAGTTTCCCCATGTGCCTGAAAATGAGAACTGCTGCATGGATATGGCGATGGCGCTGGGCATCGACGTGCCGCCGCAGTGCCTCTTACCCTTGACGGATGGCACGCTCGCCTATGTGGTGAAGCGGTTCGATCGGAAGGGGAAGGAAAAAATTCATCAGGAGAATTTCTATCAGATTCTTGAGAAAAAGGATAAGTACGCAGGCTCTCTGGAAGAGATCGGCAGGGCACTCAACGACATCTCCGCCGTGCCGGGGCTGGACGGGCAGTTATTTTTTGAACGCGTGGTCCTCAACTTCTTGATGGGCAACGGAGACGCGCATTTTCAAAACTATTCGATGACGTACCACGATGAGGGCATTCGCCTCGCGCCAGCCTACGATTTGGTGTGCACCAAGTTGGTCATTCCAGGCGAGGAAGATTCAGCCTTGACGCTGCAGGGGAAACGGAACAACCTGACGAGGAATGACTTTGACGCGTTCGCGGACACCTTTGACATCCCTGAAAAAGTTCGCTATCGGAAATTCGCTGGCCAGTTGAGTCGCATGACACAGCTCATCGAAGCCAGTTGTCTTCCAGCCGATTTTCGAGACAAGTTCGTTGAGATTCTTGAATCAAGATACCAACGCCTCAAGGTTGACGAGCCTCAGTGAACAGTCCAACAGGGAGTGGGAGTGCGAATGAATAAACTGCTGGTGGAGGGGATCGGGACGTTCTTTCTGGTGCTGGTCATCGGGTTGACGGCTATGGCACCCGGGGCCGGGGCGACAGCACCCCTGGCGATCGGGGCCGTCTTAGCGGCGATGGTGTACGCCGGCGGGCCGATCTCCGGCGGCCACTACAACCCGGCGGTCACGCTGGCCGTCTGGCTGCGGGGCGCGTGCAAGGCGGCGGACGTCCCCGGCTATGTCGCGGTACAGGTGCTCGGCGCCTCGGCGGCGGCGTTGGTCGTTGGCGTCTGCAAGCCGGGAAGTGCGGTGGCCGCGATGCAGCCGGAGGTGCTGCCGGCGCTGACCGCTGAACTCGCGTTGACGTTTGCCCTGGCCTACGTCGTGCTGCACGTGGCGACGTCCAAACAGGCGGCGGGCAACTCGTATTTCGGGCTGGCGATCGGCGGCACGGTGATGGCCGGCGCGTACGCGGTGGGGAACATCTCCGGCGGGGTCTTCAATCCGGCCGTGGCCGTCGGCCTGACGCTGATGGGGCTGAGCTCCCTGGGGAACCTCTGGCTCTACCTGTTGGCCAATTGCGCCGGCGGGGCGTTAGCGGCGCTGGCGTTTCGTCTGACAGCTCGCGATTAAGTCTCTGACACAAAGGAGGAGCGGATGAGCAACGGAGAAGGGCAAGAAACGACGGCACCGGGAGAGACGAAAGAGCAGCGGTTTCAGCGGTTGGCCACCAAGCGGACCCAGGCGGCGCTGCAGAAGATTCGGCTGCTCACCAACCTGACCGGTTCGAGCTACGCCTACACGCCGGAGCAGGCGGCCAAAATCCTCGGGGCGCTGCGTGAGGCGGTCAACGCTTTGGAGGCTCGCTTCAACCGCGTGCGGGGCAGCCAGCGCGCGGACGCCTCCTTCTCGCTGTAGGAGAGTGAGAGCCAATGAGATGGCTTCGCGTCAATCCCGTGTCGATCGTGTGCGTCATGTTCCTGATCGGCATGCTCCAGGCCGAGGCTGGAGAAACCTCGGAGCATGACGCGCGGTCATGGGAGGCGTTGAACGAACGCACGGCAACGCTGTATCAGCGGGGACGCTATGCCGAGGCCGAGCCGCTCTTCCGAGAAGCGCTCACCCCACGCGAATGTTCGCGGGACTGCTGGCCGATCTCTCCCAGCGGTTCGGAGACGAGGACGCCGCTCACAACCTTTCCCTTCAAGCCAACGGCCAATGTTATCAAGATCGTGAGTTGACCAACGTGCTCGTGTGTCCATGACAGCAGGGCGTTGACGCGGGAGGTGGCGATGAAACAACCACTCGTCTTGGCAGGGAAGCTGGCGGTCTTTGTGCTCGGAGCCTATCTGAGCGGGATGTGGATGACGAGCTATTGGTGCGTCGGGCCGATCTTTGGCATCGTGGTGGTGATCTGGGCGGCGGGCGCCGTTCGGGATCTGATCAGTCTTCGCAGCGGCGCGTTTGTCGCGGCCTCGACCGTCATCTACGCGCTGGTCGTTCGGCTTCATACGGTGCTGTTCCAGCCGTTCAGTTCCCACAAGGACTATTCCTTCCTCGCGCTCGCGGCGGGCACTATCCTCCTGCCCGTCGCTCACGCCCTGTGCCTCAAGGCGTCGTGGAAACGGGTGATGGTGGCGATTCCCGGTCTCTATGCCTCGACCTTTGCTGCAGGATGGCTCATCGAGGTTTGGCATCTGGACCAAGGTCCACTGAGAGGCTTTCTCTTCAACGGTGCGTCAGTGTGGCAGGGCCTGTATCTGTTGTTTCTGTTTGGACGAAGGCCGCGCGGCTGAGCGATGCCTCGGACTCGACGAGTCCTCCTGGCCTTCGTCACTGGGTTGGCGCTTGTCCCTCTCGTTGACGCGCGCTCGGACGATACCTCGGAATCCCACTCCGTCTTTTGGCTCATCGATGCCTCCGGCAGCACGGGGGAGCATGGGAAGATGGAGAAGGCGAAAGCGGCGGTGAGCTACGCCATTGAGCATCTCACTCCTCGCGCAGAGATCGGGATCGGGGTTTTCAATGGCTGCGACACGATCGCGGTTCCCGCGCTGGAGTTTACCACCGATCGCGAGGCTGCGCTGCAGACGATCCAACACATCAGCTCCCATGGCGGGACGCCGCTGCTCGAGTCGCTTCGGCAGGCCCGCGACTATGTCAGCGCCCACGCGGCGGCCAAACCTGCTCGGCTGATCGTGCTGACCGATGGGTCCGATACGTGCAGCGGCGGGACGCCGATGGACGCCCTGTACGCACCACGCGATGGCTTCTTTACCACGAAGGAAGTCTCGCCGCCGGCCCTTGAGGAGGTTTCGTCGAGCGGGCAGGAGGGTGTTGCGCCTGCGGAGTTTCCGCTGGATCCAGGACGTTGGCTCGGCTACCACGTGGAGTCTGTGGAGGGGCCAAGCGGTCGGGTCGTGGCGCTCGTCGAGACGAGGTACGAAGAGACGGCTTCAGGCGGCGAGCCGGATCAGGTAATCATCAGCCAGCGAGCCTGGCGTATGGAATCCGTCAAACCCTGTGTCGTCAAGAGGGAGGAGTGTTGGGCTCCTTCACCGGATTTGTTCTGGGAGGATGAGGTGCGCGTGGACATTCAGCAGGAGCCTGCCCGTGCCTACGCGATCAAGACGCTCTGGGCGCCGTGGAGAGCTTCCTCGCGAAAGCGAGTCATCCTGGACATCTTGCCAGAGGTGCATCGGCTGGCCACAAGCGGCCAATGAGCGCTGCAGGGATGCGAAGGTGTTGGAGCGCGCGCATGGTGCCATGGGCAGTTGGTCTGGCGTGGCTGTCTTTGTCGCCGATCGCGTCGGCGCAATCCCCAGCATCGATCCGGTTTGACGAGCGCACCCAGGTGGCGTTACAGGAGAAGAAGGCGTTTGTAGAGTACACGTTTTCTGTCGATCAGGCGGGGTACGTCATCGCCCGGTTCGACGCGATACCAAGCGGGATGGGTCCGATGGTCGCCTATTATGCCGGGGACCAGGAGCTCCAAGCGAAGTGGGATAGTTTCGGCATCCGGGTGGACCCAGGCTCGTATCGGGTGCGGGTGAGAGACCGCTCTGAGTATAGCGCGTCACCGGAGCCGATGACCTTCTGGCTGGAGTTTCACCCGGAGACTGATGCGTCGGAACCGAACGATGATCCAACACACGCGCGTCCCATCACCCTGGGGACCCCTGTGATCTTTCAGGTCTTGCCGAAACGCGATGTGGATGCCGTCACGTTCTCGGTTGAAACCCCTGGCTATCTCTACGGAGAATTCCAATACCCCGGCCTCTTGCTGCCTGTGCTGGAAGTGCTCAATGAAGTGGGTCAGGTGACCGGGACCCTCTCGCACCGCTCGTCGCTTCGTCTGCCGCAGGGCACCATGACCGCACGGCTGCGGTCGAGCGTTGACGATTGGTCTACGGAGCCGGTGACATTGTCCACCTGGTTTCTCCCTGAGCCGGACCCGAGCGAACCAAACGACACCATCGCGGCCGCCCGCCAGGTCGAGTTGGATGAGCCGATTCGCCTATGGATGCTGCCCGCCGGGGATCGCGATGTGCTGCGCGTCGAGGCGCCGGCATCGGGATACCTGTGGGTGAAGCGGGAGTACGTGCCATCTCCGCTGATGCTGGTGGCGGAATGGCTCTCAGCGGAGGGCGCGGCGCTCGACTCGAAACGATGGTTCCGTCAGGTGTCCAAGGGAACCGCGCTGGTGCGCATTCGCGATGAGTTTGACCTGTCGGATAAATGCTCCTTGCAGCCCGTGCAACTGTCCGTCCGTTTTCTTCCTGCGCCTGACGGGGATCAGCCGAACGATCGTTTTGAGACGGCTCGCCCCGTCGAGTTGAATCGTCTGATCCGGGCGCATCTCATTCCGGAAGGGGACGCCGATTTTTTCAGGTTTGAGGTGGACCACCCAGGGCTGGTCACCGCGCAGGTCGTGGTCGCCCCGTCTTGGCTGAGGGATTTCGCGGAAGATCCCATCCATGATTACCAGCTCGAATTGTTTGATGCGCAGCATGCGCCGATCACCGGCAGCTACCGCTCGGGCTACACCACCGCGGCGGCTCTGGCGCCCGGCACCTATTTTCTGAAGGTCAGCAGGTATGAGAAGGACTCGACCGGCTTCGAGCCGCTGGTGATTCGCCTGGCTTTGACTGAGCTGGCGGTACCCATGCCGGGCGTCGAGTTGACCTTGATCGGGCTGGGCGTGCAGGAGGAGCCAGGGACCGTGCGACAGCTTCAGATGATCGCGGAAGGCGCGGGGGGGCGGTTCGTCGCCGTGGAGGAACTGGAAGGACTCAAGCGCGAAATGGCCTCGGCCCTTGCTGGAAGGAATCGAGGGACGCTATGGAGCATCGTGGTCATCATGGTCCTGGTGGCGCTGGCTGGAGGGTGGGCGGCTAAACGCGGCTTTAGTCCCAAGGCTCGCCGATGATGCGATCCAGATCGATCGCCGCTGGAGGCGCTGCGCGGGTTGGGATCGGCTCGCCGTGGAGCCAGGCGTCAAAGGAATAGTTGTCCCACACGTATTGCGCCCCCTCCCACTTGTCTTTCACCCACTGGGCGGCGGGAGAATCTACGACGGCTTGGATGGTTTCGGGATCAACCGGCAGCAACTCTTTGAACACTTCCTTGCCGAAATTCTGCACCTGTTGCTCGGCCTGCTGAGCCTTCGCGTCAAGTTCGTCGGGATCGCAGTCGCCTTCCAAGCAGCCGAGGGCGTCTGTGACGCTGTTGCCCAGCGCCATATTTTGCTCGCAGGCGGCGATGCCGGCGTCGAGCAGCATGTCCGGGCCTTCGGGCATGACCGCCTCAGCATGGGTCTTGGCGATTTCCCAGACATCCTGCTCGATGACCGCCTTCGTGAGTCTGGCTGTTGTCGAGACGGTCCCGGCCGCCTCTCCAAGCTTTTCCACAGATTCCAGGAAGGCGCCTTCCTGTTCGAGGTCCTCCCAACCAAATCCCTTCCCAACCTTTACGATCCTGTCAGCCTGGTCCGAAACCTCCCCTGTCGTTTCATTGACCAAGTCGAGGACGCCCTTGAGGGTCCGCAGCTCATCCTTGGCGTCATCCACTTTCTGTCGCGCGTGCGTCAGCGAATCTCGCAGGTCGGGCGGAGTCTCCGGTAACTGGCTGGCGGCCGCTTCCGTGCTGCGCTGTGACTGAACGACGGCCGCTGTGAGATGCTCCAGCGCCGCAGCCCCCTGCGGGCCCGACTGGTTTCGGATGGCATCAGCCAAGAGTTTCTCGCCGTGACTGGCTGAGGCGGACGCATCTGACGTAGTGTTGATGATGTCTTTGAGCGACTCGCGCTTGCCGGGGTTGTCAAACGTCTTCCGCCACATCCGTTCGTAGACTTCCCAGCGTTCTCGGGTGGTGCCAGGATGGGCGGCGAGCAACGCATCGATGACTTCAGGTTGGATGGTCTCATCGGTGGCCGGCGCAGGTCGAGCGTCCGGTGGAGCCGTTGCCGAAGTGGCTGGCGGCAAATCGCCGTCATTCATGTGCTGGCGAACAAGTTCCATGCAGCCAATGATACTGTGACATGCTCCTGGCGGTTCGGCGTGAGCGCCGCTTGTCGTTGAACTGTGAGTTGGCTTGGCCAGAGATCCGGATGGGCGCCTTTTCCTGGATGCGAGGGAACCGTCAGGACGGAACGTGCGCGTAGTAATGGAGCCGTCAGGGTTGGTGACCGTGACCGTCGTGTTGCCGGTGTCAGGGTCCTTGGCGCTGGCCCACTGGATCTCTGGCTTGGACTCGAGATTGGCGACCAGCTCTTGGAGGGTGTCCGGCTCGTTCTCGGCGTGGACCGCGGGGGCGAACAATCCCGCGGCCACCAACACAACCACAACACCAACACCTTTGCGGAACATCATCTGAGTGTATCGAAGGTCCGGCGCGACTGTCAACGTCCTGGTGTGCTATGATGCGCGCGGCCATGTGGCAGGACGGACGGAGGTGGCGCAGCCTCCGCCGCCTCTCCTCCCGGCTCATCTAATGAAGAGCGCGGACCAGATTGGACTCGTGCAGGGGGACATCACGCAGCAGGAGACTGAGGCCATCGCGAATGCCGCCAACTCTAAATTAGCTGGTGGGGGCGGGGTGGATGGCGCAATTCATCGTGCCGGTGGGCCGCAGATCATGGCGGAGCTGAAGGCGAACTATCCGCAGGGTTGTCCCACTGGGCAGGCCGTGATCACCAGCGGTGGACGACTGAAGGCTCGCTACGTCCTGCACGCCGTCGGACCGGTCTACTCAGGCCGACCCAAAGATGCGCAGCTTCTGGCCAGCGCCTATCGGTCGTGCCTTTCGCTATGTTCCCAACACGGCATCCGCACTGTCGCGTTTCCCTCGATCTCAACCGGCGTGTACCGCTATCCAGTGGAGGAGGCGGCGTCTCTCGCGCTGCACACCGTGACTGATTACCTTACCACCCACCCTGAGATTGCACTCGTGCGGTTCGTGCTGTTTGACACCAACACCTACGCCGCCTATCATCACGTACTCGCCAGGTTACAGACGCTGTGAGGAAATGGGCATGACGAAAAAACCTATGACGCGATGCGAGTGGGCGCAGGAGCCGCCCATCATGACGGTGTACCACGACACGGAGTGGGGCGTGCCGTTGCATGACGACCGCAAGCTGTTTGAGTTCCTCGTCCTCGAGGGGATGCAGGCGGGGCTGAGCTGGCTGACGGTTTTGAAGAAGCGGGAGTCGTTCCGTCGGGCCTTCGACGGCTTCGATGCGGAGCGCGTCGCCAGCTACGGCCGCGCGAAGGTGCGGCAACTGCTCGGCGATGCTGGCATCATTCGTAACCGGTTGAAGATCGAGGCGGCGATTGCCAACGCTCAGGCGTTTCTTCGCGTGCAGGAACAGCACGGCAGCTTTGCACGTTTCATGTGGGAGCTGATCGGCGGGCGACCGATCCAGCACCGCTTCAAGAGTCTGCGCGAGCTGCCGGCTCGCACGCCGGAATCGGACGCGATGAGCGCAGCGCTGAAGGTGCTGGGGTTTCGCTTCGTCGGCTCAACGATCTGCTACGCCCACATGCAGGCGACGGGGATGGTGAACGACCACGTGGTGAGCTGTTTTCGTCACCGCGATGTCCAGCGTAAGGAGCCTCGGCGATCCGACTGACACACGAACGGTCAGGAACCCGCGGCGGAAGGCAGAACAGCCTTCTGCTTGTTCTTTTCGGAGAGACCGCCGAGGAGCTGGCCGAGGACGGCCGCGGCGATGTTGATGGGGATGCTGATCCAGTGCAGGTGCAGGCCGATGCGCAGGGCGATGATAAAGGGAATGGAGGCATGAATCCACAAGAACTTCTCCGGGAAGAAGCGCGTCGCGCGCTCGCGCATTCGGCCAAGCGGTAGATTCACCAGGAAGCACACCAGACTGACGAGTAAAATCTTGAGCGGCATGGCGGCTATCGTATCAGGATGTCGTGCCCAAGGCAAGTTGCTGAGAGGCGTAGCGGCGATACAGGCTGTTGGGCTGGGTGAGCAGTTGCGCATGCGCGCCGGATTCGATGATGCGGCCATCCGCGATCACGATGACGCGGTCGGCGTGCTCGATCGTCGAGAGACGGTGCGCGATGATGAGCGCCGTGCGGCCCTTCAAGAGCCGCTGCAGCGCTTCCTTGATGAGTGTTTCCGATTCGGCATCCAGCGCGGAGGTCGGCTCATCCAGGATGATGATCGGCGCATCCCTCAAAAACGCCCGCGCAATAGCCAAGCGCTGTTTCTGCCCGCCTGAGAGCTTCACCCCTCGCTCGCCCACCTCGGTCTGATAGCCCTGCGGCATCTGCTCGATGAAAGTGTCGGCAAACGCCAGCTTTGCGGCCTGCCGAATTACCTCGTCGGTGGCGTCCGGATTGCCATAGCGCAGATTTTCGGCGATCGTTCCGCTGAACAGGATCGGGTCTTGCGGGACGATGGCAATCTGCTGGCGCAGCGACTTTAAGGTGACGTCGCGGATCTCGGTGCCATCAATGGTGATGCGCCCCTCGGTGACGTCGTAGAAGCGTACCAATAATTTCATCAGCGTGGATTTGCCGGCCCCGCTGGGGCCGACCAGGGCGACGGTCGTTCCAGAGGGAATGTCGAGGGTGAGCTCTTCCAAGACCGGTTCGCGTCCTTCGTAGCGGAACGTGACGTGCTCAAACGCGATGTCGCCCGTGACGCGGCCAAGCGGTTTCGCCTCTGGATGTTCCTGCACTTCGGGATAGATGTCGAAGACCTCGAAGATGCGATCCATCGCGGCCAGGCTGTTGGTGAGAATCAAATTGAGCTCGGTGAGCCGTTGAATCGGCTGATACAACATCCCGAGGTAGGCATAAAACGCCATCAGCGTACCGACGGAGAGCCGTCCGGCCCAGACCTCCATCGCGCCGAACCACAGGACGAGGATCGGCCCGAGCGCGGTCAAGAAACCGGTTGCGCCAAGGGCGATGGCTTGCAGCTTGACGTTGGAGAGCACCGTATCGAGATACCGCTCGCTTTGCTCCTTGAACTCACGCGCCTCCGCCTCTTCCTGGGTGAAGGCTTGGATGGTCGAGATCGCCGCGAATTGCTCGTGCAAGTCTCCTGAGATCTCTTGCAGTTGGTTGTGAATCTCGCGGCTTTTCTTCTTGATGCGCTTGGTCAGCCGATAGCTGATGAGGACGTAGCAGGGAATGATGCTGAGGGCCACACACGCCAACGTCGGGTGCGCGGCGAAGAGCAGGGCGATGATGACGGCCACACACGAGAGGTCCATCGTCGTGTTGACCATCGCGGAGCCGACGAAGTTTTGCGCCGAGGCGATGTCGCTGGTCATGCGGGCCGTGATCGCCCCGATCTGCTGACGGTCGAAGAAGCTCAGGCTCATGCGCTGCACGTGGAGGTAGAGCTGCTGGCGCAGGTCGAAGATGATGCGATGGCCCGCCAATCCGGCGAGGTAGGAGCGGACATAGCTGGTCACGGCGTAGATGAGGTAGAGGCCGATCAGCCCGGCCATCATCAGATGCAGCGAGGTGTGCGGCAAGCGTCCGGTCATGGTGAGAAGGTCATCGACCAGAACCTTGATCGTCCACGGCAACGCCAGCGGGATGAGATAGCGGATCACCCCGCAGGCGACCGCCACGAAGATGACTGCGCGGTACGGCTGCGTGTAGTAGAGAAACCGAATGAGACTGCTGCGTTTCGGCATGATAGAGCAGTATAGCAGAGTTTCTAGACGGTGGCGGGGCGCGGTGTTATAGTAATAGGTTATGATCGAGTATGTGGGTATCTTGCTCTTGGCGGCCTTGTCGGCCGGGGTGGCGACGGTCATGTTGATGGCCAACCGGTGGTGGGGCCCTCGCCGGCCGCATCCCGTGAAATCGCAGCCCTTTGAGTGCGGCGTTGAGCCGATTGCGCTGCCGGCTGGCCGCTTGCCGATTCATTTCTACGTCTTCGCGATGCTCTTTGTGGTGTTCGACGTGGAACTGGTGTTTTTGTTCCCCTGGGCGGTGGTGCTGAAGGAGTTTGGGTGGTTCGGATTGGTTGAGATGGGGCTGTTTTTGGGTGTCGTGGTCGCGGGATTCATCTACGCCTGGAAGAAGGGCGCGCTGGAGTGGGGGCAATGAGCGGGACAAAGCCGGATCTCTCGAAGCTGGATTGGATGACGACACGGATTGACGCAGCCTTGGGCTGGGCGCGGAAGTTTTCTCTCTTCCAATACCCGTTCGTGACCGCCTGCTGCGGGATGGAGTACATGGCGACCGCGTGCTCCCACTACGATGTTGACCGCTTTGGCGCAGGCTTTCCGCGCTTCTCGCCGCGCCAAGCCGATGTGCTGTTTGTGGTGGGGACGGTCAGCCACAAGATCGCTCCCATGCTCAAGCGGGTGTATGATCAGATGGTGGAGCCGAAGTGGGTGGTGGCTTTCGGCGTGTGCACTTGCACGGGCGGGTTTTATGACAACTATGCCACCGTGATGGGGATTGACACGATCATCCCGGTGGACGTCTATATCCCGGGGTGTCCGCCGCGGCCGGAAAATGTGCTCGACGGCTTGATCAAGCTGCAAGAGAAGATTCAGAGCGGCGTCAAGGCGACCCTGCCGCTTGGCCCCTCCGCGCGTCCTGCCGAATTACAAACGCCTCATCGCATCGAAGCGCACACCTCATAACACAATCCATGTCGTTAAGTCAGCGCGTGCAACAGCGGTTTCCCCAGTGGGTGATAGGGACTCATCAGTATCGAGGGGATGAGACGGCGCTCCTCAAGCGAGACGGTTTGGTGGAGGTCTGCACGTGGCTGCGCGATGATCCGGGCATGGCCTTCAACTTCCTGATGGACGTCTCCTGTGTGGACTACCTGACATTCGGCCACACGCAAGCCAGCGTACCAAGCCTCCAGACCCCCTCACCGCTGCCGTACTTCATGAAGCCCAAACCGGTGACTGAAACTTGGCAGCGCGGGGAAGGGGAGGAGCACCGGTTTGAGGCGGTGTATCACCTCTATGTCGCTTCTTCACCGCGAAGG
>JACQRA010000059.1 GCA_016206725.1 Candidatus Omnitrophota bacterium | reverse complement strand
CTTCCAATAGAGACTCGGCAGAATCCCCAGCTTGAGGGTGCCCTCCATGAAGCCTCCCAAGATCCCCAACGCATCGGCCCACAACGTCAGGATCGGCAGCGCGATGAGGATGGCGATCAAACGAGGGACGACCAGGTAGCGAACCGGATCGGTCGCCAAGGTCATCAAGGCGTCAAGCTGTTCCGTGACTTTCATCGTGCCCAATTCCGCGGCGATAGCCGAGCCTACGCGCCCCGCCACGATGAGCGCGGTCATCACCGGCCCGATCTCCCGCACGACGGAGAGGGAGACCAGGCTGGCGATGTAAATCTCCGCGGCCAACCGTTGCATTTGGTAGGCGCTTTGGAAGGCGAGGACCATGCCGATGAAGATGGAGGCGATGGCGACGATGAACCACGACTGGATGCCGATCTTCCACACTTCATAGCCGATGGCGTTCAGGCGAGGCTTGCCCGCGCAGCCACCGATGGTGCGGATGCAGAGCAGACCGAGATGCCCGGCGTAGTCCAAGAGCTCAACGACCCAGGCTCCGGCGAGGGCAAGGGGAGCACCGAGACGAGCGATCATGAAGAGACGGAGATCAGCTCACCTTCGAATTCGAGGCGATCGTCCTTCCGAAACGCCCGGATGGGGGTCCCCGGTTTGAACCGCCTCGCGATGACTTCCTCGGCCAGCGGATCTTCGAGATACCGTTGGATCACCCGCTTGAGCGGACGCGCCCCGTACACCTGATCGAACCCCTTTTCTACGATGAAGTCCTTCGCCGACTGATCCAATTCGACGAGGACCTGCTGTTCGCGCAGGCGCTCTTTCACATAGTTGATTTCCAGCTCAACGATCTTGACGAGATCCTCTTTGGTTAACGGCTGGAACACGATGACCTCATCGATCCGGTTCAAAAACTCCGGTTTAAACGTTCGCTTGACTTCGTCCATCAACTGCTCACGCATTTTCTCGAAGGTGACCTCCAGCTTGGCGGGCGCAAAACCCAGACTGCCCTGCTTCTTCAAGATCTCCGCCCCGAGATTCGAGGTCATGATGAGCACGGTGTTGCGGAAATCCACCTTGCGTCCGAAACTATCGGTCAGGCGACCGTCCTCGAGCACCTGGAGCAACAGGTTGAAGACGTCCGGATGCGCCTTCTCGATTTCATCGAGCAGCACCACCGAGTAGGGACGCCGGCGGATGCGTTCGGTCAACTGCCCTCCCTCTTCGTAGCCGACGTAACCCGGCGGGGCGCCCACGAGACGAGAGACATTGAACTTCTCCATGTACTCGGACATGTCGTATTGCGCCAGGGCATCTTCGTCGCCGAAGAGGAATTCGGCCAAGGCCCTGGCCAAGAGGGTCTTCCCCACGCCGGTCGGACCCAAGACCACGAAGGAGCCGATCGGGCGCCGAGGATCCTTGATGCCGGCGCGGGAGCGGCGGATCGCCCGGGCGATGGCGGTGATGGCTTCCTGCTGTCCGATCACCCGTTTGTGCAGCTCCCCTTCCATCTTCAGGAGCCGCTCGGAGTCTTTCTGCTCCAGGCGAACGACCGGCACGCCGGTCCATTTGGACACCACGACGGCGATATCTTCCGGCGTGATGACCGGCGTCGCATCGCCTTTGGTCTTTTTCCACTCCTGCTTGACCTTCTCCAAGCGCTCCTTCGTCTCCCGCTCTTGATCGCGAAGGCTCGCCGCCCGCTCGAAGTCCTGGCCCTTGATCGACGCCTCTTTTTCCTTGCGGATCTGCTCGACCTTCTCCTCGAGCTCCTTGATCTCGGGCGGCATCGTCAAGACGGAGAGGCGAGACCGCGAGCCCGCCTCATCGATGAGGTCAATGGCTTTATCCGGCAGGAAACGGCCGGCAATGTACCGGTCGGAGAACTTGGAGGCGGCCTCCAGCGCTTCATCGAGATACTTCACCCGGTGATGCGCCTCGTACTTATCCCGCAGGCCCTTGAGAATTTCAATGGTTTCATCCACGGACGGCGGCTCGACCATGATGGTCTGGAACCGCCGCTCCAGGGCGGCGTCCTTCTCGATGTACTTGCGGTACTCATCGAGGGTCGTCGCCCCGATGCACTGAATCTCGCCTCTCGAGAGAGCGGGCTTGAGAATGTTCGAGGCGTCGATCGCCCCCTCGGCAGATCCGGCGCCGACCAGCGTGTGGAGCTCGTCAATGAACAAGATGACATGCTCGGAGCGGCGGATCTCATCCATGACCGCCTTGATGCGTTCCTCAAACTGCCCGCGGTATTTGGTGCCTGCGACCATCAGCGCCAGGTCCAGAATGATCACCCGCTTATCGCGCAAAATCTCCGGCACATCGCCCTTGACCACCATTTGGGACAACCCCTCCACGATCGCCGTCTTGCCCAACCCTGCTTCACCGTGAAACACCGGGTTGTTCTTGGTGCGCCGCGCCATAATCTGGATCACGCGCTCAATCTCATCCTTGCGTCCGATGACGGGATCGAGCTTGCCCTCCTGCGCGAGCTTGCTCAGATCGCGTCCGAAGGCATCCAACGCCGGTGTCTTGGTCTTCGACGAGCCGGAGGGTGTCGGCACCGGCCCCGAGGAGCCGAGCAAGGTGATGACCTCGTTGCGCACGCGGTTCAGATCCAACCCCAGATTGACGAGGACCTGCGAAGCGACCCCCTCGCCTTCACGGATGAGACCCAGCAAGAGGTGTTCGGTCCCAATGTAGTTATGACCCAAGGAGCGCGCCTCTTCCATGGCGAGCTCAATGACCTTTTTGGCCTTGGGGGTAAAGGGAATGTCTCCGGAGACCATGGTGCTGGGACCGCTCTGCACCAGCTTTTCCACCTCCAGCCGGATTTTCTCCGGCGAGAGGCCCAGCTTCTGCAGGACGGCGGCGGCGACCCCCTCGCCTTCCCGGATGAGGCCGAGGAGAATGTGCTCCGTCCCGATGTAGTCATGGTTGAATCGTTTGGCCTCTTCCTTCGCCAAGAGAATCACTTTCCTCGCTCGTTCCGTGAATTTATTAAACATGGGCCCAGCTCCTACGGTTAGTGGAGACGTTCACGAATCAACGTGGCACGTTTCACATCACGCTCTTGCGCCGACAGCCGCCCGCCTTCCAGTTTTTGTAGATGCGCCGGCTGCGAGAGAATCAGCACTTCGTTGACCGTCGGGCGATCGATCGCCTTGCCGTTTTTGGAGGCCATGAGACCCAGGTCGACTCCCAAGCGCACCGCCGAGAGCAAATCCAGTGTTTCGTTGGAACTGATGGTCTGCGCGTGCCGCAGCACGCCGTACGCCCGCCAGATGCGATCTTCCAATTGCAGCCGGTTGTTGGTCATGAGATGCTCCCGCGCCGCCTGCTCGTGCCCGATGACCTGCTTCAAGATGCGTTCAATATTCTCGACGATTTCCTCCTCCGACCGGCCCAGGGAGACCTGGTTCGACATCTGGAAGAAATTTCCCAACGCCTCGGTGCCTTCGCCGTACAACCCTCGCGCGGTCAGGCCAAGCTTGGTGATGGCATGGAGCACCTTGTTGATCTGTTTCGTGATGACCAGGGCCGGCAGGTGCACCATCACCGACGCGCGCAAGCCGGTGCCGGCGTTGGTGAGGCAGCACGTCAAATATCCCCAATCACTCGAATAGGCAAACGGCAGCAGCTCCGAGAGCTCGTCATCCAAGGTATCGATGAGCGTCCACGCTTCCCGCAGATTCAGCCCCGATTGCATCGCTTGGACGCGCAGGTGATCCTCTTCGTTGATCATGACGCTGATCACCTCGCCGGCCCCGATGACCACGCCGCGATGCTCCGGTTGGCCGGCATGTTCCCGGCTGATCAGATGGCGCTCGACCAGGAATTGGCGATTGACTTCATCCAGCTTGTCCAGTTCGAGCGACAACGCTTTGCGCAACGAGGGCGCCTGCCGCAATCCCTCCTGAGTCAGACGCAACACCTCCGCCTGCGAGACATCCGTCGCTCGTGTGGCAAAGGGAAATTTCTCGAGATTGCGGGCCAATCGCATGCGGCTGGAGACGACAATCTCGGAGGAGGGACCGACCCCTCGGAGCCACTCGCTGGTTTTTGTCACCAAGTCATCCAACTCGTTCGACATCTCTGCCTTAGCGTAGAGCGTGGAGCGGATAGCGTATAGGAAGCAGGGTCTTATGAAGTCCTCTACGCTAAACGCTCTACGCTATACGCTCATTTTGGCTATCCGCTCTTTTTCTTGGCGCGCTGTTCCTGACGCTCCAGCTCGCGAATATGGTCTCGCAAGCGCGCCGCCTCTTCAAACTCTTCCATCTCGATGGCCTGCTCCAAGCGCCGTTTCATGTCCGCGAGCTCGGCCTTGGTCTGAGCCGGCTTGGCCAGCCGGGTCGTCGGCGCCTTGCCCATGTGATGGGTGGAACCGTGGATGCGCTTGAGGAGGCTGACGACATTCCGCTTGAATGTCATATAGCACTCATCGCAACCCAGGCGGCCGACCTTGCGAAAATCGTTGTAGGTCATGCCGCAACCCGGACAACTTTTTGCGGAAACCTCTTCCTCGACCTCGGCCGTCTTCCCCACATCGGCCAAGCCGGCCAAGAGATCGGCCAAGCCGAAGTGGCTCTCCGCCTGCGCGCCCTTCTGATTCGCGCAGCTTTCGCACAGGTGGAGCTCGGTCATCTGGTCGTTGACGATTTCCGTCAAATGGACCGTGGCTTGTTGTTGTTTGCACGCGTCGCAGATCATCCCACGCCCTGGCGGAGCTGCCAAAGGCAGCCATCTGCCAGCCTCTATCGCTGTTCCAGTCAATTGGCAAATCCCACCGCCTCTGGCGGTGGACAGCCAGGGCGTGGGATCATCGTCATCTATATGATTAGTTTACCAGGTTTCCCGACTACGGCAAAGCCCCCTGGCCACGGGAAAATCGGGGACACAAACCATTTTTAGAAATTGTTTTGTGTCCCCCTAGT
>JACQRA010000052.1 GCA_016206725.1 Candidatus Omnitrophota bacterium | reverse complement strand
TCAGTGATCGGCGCGGGACAGACGTAATCGGCGCCTGAGCGCAGATGCGCAAAGGTGTAGAAGCGCCGCCCGAGATCCAGCGTCCCGTCAATCTTGATTTGGACGACCTCCTGCGTTTCCGGCGGATCGTTGCCGATCACGGCGACGGTAAACTCCTGCCCCTCAATGAACTCCTCCACCAGGACCGGCTCGTGATACGTCTCGACCAGCCGCTGGACCTGCTGTTTCAGCTCCTGCGGGGTGGTGACGAGCGATGCCGAGGTGAGGCCTTTACTGGAGCCCTCATACCGCAGCTTCGTGATCAGCGGATAGCGTAGATCGACTTGCCAGGCCTTATCCGGATCGCTCAGCTCCGTGAACCTCGGCGTGGGGATGCCCTCGGCGATCAGCAGTTTCTTGGTGATGATCTTGTCCAGGGTCATGCCCAGCGACAGGCCGTCCGCGCCGACGAAAGGAATGCGCAGCATCTCCAAGATGATCGGCACCTGGGATTCGCGGTTGCGTCCCTCGTAGCCTTCGGCGATGTTAAAGACGATGTCCACGTTGAGCTGATCGTGACGCTCCAACAACGTCCGGGCGTTGCCGAGGCGCACGACGGTACGCCCGCCGGCGGCGATCGCGGCTTCGATCACCCCGATCGTATCGTCGTGATCGAATTCGGCGTTCGCATCGGGCGGATCGCCCGGCTGAAACACGTACTCGCTTTTGACGTTGTAGGTCAGGCCTACGCGAAATCCCATCACGCCCTCAAAAAAAGAAAAAGGGACTCCGACTCTCCGAGTCCCCTCGCTGCACTCTTCAATTGTTTCAACGGTGACGCGACGATCCTCACGCGGCGTCCCGCAACCCACCACAGGTCGCGGCAGCGCGTAAGCACCGGATCCACATCACAGGTGTGTTCATGCGTATGCACTTTCGTACCATACCCTCTTCATGTTGTCAAGTCTATCATCTATTGAGTACAATGCAGAGACATGGGCACGCTTGTGTTGATCCGTCATGGACAATCCCAGTGGAACTTGGACAATCGTTTCACGGGATGGGTTGACGTCCCGCTGACCGACGCAGGCCGCGCAGAGGCCCGTCGTGGGGCGCAGCTCATCCGCCAGCTCCGATTCGACCGCGCCTTCACCTCCAAACTCCAGCGCGCCCAGGAAACCTTGCGCATCGTCTTAGAGTCCATTGGACAGCCTGAGGTCCCGGTCGAGGCGAATCTTGCGCTGAACGAACGACATTACGGGGCGCTGCAAGGCTTGAACAAGGCTGAAACCGCGAAGCGCTTTGGAGAGGAACAGGTCACATTGTGGCGGCGCAGCTACGACATCCCGCCTCCCAACGATCGCACCGAACTGAACCCCGAAGGGATGAGCGAGAGCCTCAAAGACACCGCCGCGCGCACCCTGCCGTATGTTCATGCCGCCATTCTACCGCTCGTCAAACAAGGCCGGACGGTGCTCGTCGCCGCCCATGGGAACAGCCTTCGTTCCATCGTCATGGATCTCGACCGGTTGACCAGGGAACAGGTCCTTGAATTGAATCTCGCCACGGGCGCTCCCATCGTCTACGAAATGGACCCGCAGGGCCGCATCCTCAACAAGACGGTCCATGCCCTGCCTCACGAAACCGCCCCCGAAGAGTAGCCTGTCGCGTACAGCGTTGAGCGGATAGGGACAGCCGCCTATACGCTATACGCTAGACGCTGAACGCTGGCCGTCCGCCGGACGTTCCGCACGTACTGATAGAGATACTGCTGCGCGTAGCCGGCGTACGACCCGAAGTGCCTCGCGGCGAAGTCGTGGATGCGCCGTGGGGTCATCTTCTGCCGACGGAAATAGTAGCGCATCGCCCGCTCCATCCACAGATCGATTGGAAACGCCTCGTACTGCTCTAAGCCGAACAGCGCCACGCAATCCGCCACTTTATCCCCGACCCCCTCGCACTGCATGAGCGCGGTCTTGGCGGCAGGGTAATTCACCTGCCGTAACGACTCTAACGGCAACCGGCCCTCTGCCATCATCCGAGCCGTCGCCTGCAGATACGCCGCACGAAAGCCGAGTCCCAGCTCGCGCAACTCGCCCTCCGACGCGGCGGCGATCGCCTCGGGCGTCGGAAAGGTGTAACCGGAGAACCCGTTGAAGCCAACCGCGGTCCCGTAGGCGCGCGCGAGCCGCTCGATCATGCCCTGGATGCGCGTGATGTTGTTGTACGCGGAGCAGATGAACGAAACCAAACACTCCCATGGATCCTGCCGCAAGATACGCAAGCCGCGGTGCCGCCCGATCGCTTCATGGAGTTGGGCATCGACGTCGATGGACGCGAGGATGGAGGCGAGATCCAGATCCAGCGCGAAGTAGCGGCTGACCTGCTCGGGTGTGAGTGTCGGATCGAGCGATTCCACCGTGAGTTGTGAGCCGTCCTGACGGACCTTGACGGTGGAGCCCTCGATCCATCCGTAGTAGCCCCCGGTGGGAAGCATGCGCCAGCGGAACGTCTGACCGCACTCGAGCGTGTCGGCCAGCGAAAATTCATGGGCTGGAAGCTGAAAGACCCGTACACTTGGGGGAGCGTAATGCCCTTCTGACCCTGGTACTTGCCCTTGCGGTCCGCGTAGGAAATCTCCGGCAGCGAACCGGCCTCAAAGAAGAGCACCTGGGCGATGCCTTCGAAGGAGTAGATGCGCGCCGGCAGCGGCGTCGTATTGGAAATCTCGATCGTCAGATAGCCTTCCCAACACGGCTCAAGCGGCGTGATGTTGACGACGATGCCGCAGCGGGCGTAGCTCGATTTACCCAGACAGATGCCGAGGACGGAACGCGGCAGGCGGAAATACTCGACTGACCGCGCCAGGGCGAAGGAGTTCGGGGGAATCACGCAAATCGGCCCCTTGAAATCCACAAAGGAGTCCTGGCTAAATTGCTTGGGGTCCACCACGGCCTGCCGCACGTTGGTGAAAATCTTGTACTCATCGGTCACGCGGATGTCGTAGCCCATCGACGACAGACCGTAAGAAATCACGCCGTCGCGCTTGAGGGATTCTTCAAACGGCTCCAGCATCTGGTACGTCTTCGCGTACTCGCGGATTTCCCAGTCAACGAGCAGGCGGCCGGTGGATTTTCCCGCTCCCGCACGCTGGGTCGGGCTGGAGACTGGCTTCATGGCTCGCTCAACCTTCGTCTGCGTCGGCATCAGCGCACCGCCTTCTGTTCCGTGGAGAGGGTGAGATAAATCCTGTTGACGGCGCCATGCACCGCAATGAGCGGCAGCGCGCGTCCGCGTCGTCGCAAAACCTTCAGGTGGGGATTGGCTTCATGGCGCACCCAACTGACCGGCCGTTCCTTGACATGCTTGAGCCCGTTCATGCCCCAGTGGGCCATGACGAACCGCTTGCACTTCTTGGACAGCTCAGTATTCAGCGTCGGCACCATCATGAACAACCGGACGTCGAACCGCAATTCAGACACTTATAGCAATTTCCGTTTCTGACCATCAGAGACCCGCAGTCGGAACAGGCCGGGGCGTCGGCCTGGGCGACGAAGGTTTGCTTTTCCTGTTGCTCCATCGTATTGACCGTCTCGACCTTCTTGGCCGAGGGTTTCGCGCCAGGGGTCTCAATCACCTTGAACTCCTGCGCCTCGTCTTTCGGCAGGAACTTCAGCGCCATCCAGCGGAAGATATAATCCACGACGGATTTCGCAAAGCGAATGTCCTTGTTATTCGTCACCCCGGAGGGCTCAAATCGCACGTGGCTGAACTTGGTGACGAGGACTCTCAGCGGCACGCCGTATTGCAGCGAGAGGGAGACCATCGTCGCGAAGCTGTCCATCATGCCGGAGAGGGTGGAGCCTTCCTTCGACATCGTGATGAAGATTTCGCCCGGTGTCCCATCCTCGAACAACCCGACGGTCAGATACCCTTCGTGGCCTCCGATGGAGAACTTGTGGGTGATGGCCTGACGCTCATCCGCCAAGCGCCGTCGGTACGGCGTGCCGACCCCGACAGCTGTCGGGGCGGCCTTCCCCTTGCCATCACCTTTATTGGTGGAGAGCGGCTGCACCCATTTCGAGCCGTCGCGGTAGATCGCCACCGCCTTCAGGCCGAGCCGCCACGATTCGATGTAGGCCTGCATGATGTCGTCCACCGTCGCTTCCTGGGGCACGTTGATGGTCTTCGAGATCGCCCCGGAAATGAACGGCTGCGCCGCCGCCATCATTTTCACGTGGCCCATGTAGTGGATCGAGCGCGTGCCGTGCATCGGCTTGAAGGCGCAGTCGAAGACCGGCAGATGCTCCAACTTCAAGCCAGGAGCGCCTTCGATAGTTTCTTTCTCGTCAAGATGCTTGAGGATGGCGTCGATCTCCTGCGCATAGCCTAACCGTTTCAACGCCTTCGGGACCGTCTGGTTGACGATCTTCAGC
>JACQRA010000050.1 GCA_016206725.1 Candidatus Omnitrophota bacterium | reverse complement strand
GAAGGGGAGAATTGGCGATATGATAGGCATGCCGCATGTACTGCATCATCACCCGTTGGGTGTTGAAGAACGATCCGTTGAGCGCGATCGCCTGCCGCATGACGTCGATGAACCGTTCGCGGCTCTTGTAGAACAACGGCATAACGTGGCTTTCCAGCTTGTCGTACAGCGCGGCGGCGTCCCGCGCGGCTTGTTCCTCATCATTGGGATGCCCGTGACCGTTCCCGCCGAAGGCCCAGCCGGTCACACCTTCAAGGTGTCCCTCCATCCACCAGCCGTCCAGCACGCTCAAGGAGGGGACTCCATTGATGGCGGCTTTCATCCCGCTTGTTCCCGAGGCTTCCAACGGCGGCTGCGGGGTGTTGAGCCACACGTCGACACCGGACACCATCAGCTTCGCCAGCTCCATATCGTAGTTCGCCAGATACACTACCGTCAGATGATGAGCCAAGGCGCGCTGCGCCGTGACGATGCGCTGGATCATGTGCTTGCCGGTCTCATCCTTGGGATGGGCTTTGCCGGCATAGAGGATCTGAAGCCGCCCTGATGCGGCCACGATCTGCTTGAGCCGCTCCATATCATGGAAGAACAGATCCGCCCGCTTGTACGCCGTGGTCCGCCGGGCGAATCCCAGCGTCAAGACGGACTCATCCAATTCGATCCCGGTCGCCTGCTGAACCCTCGCGAGGAGCGCCTGTTTGGCTTGAACATGCGCATCCCAGACGTCGAAGCGCGGGAGGTTGACCGCATAGCGCAACGTGAAGTTATCCTCGCGCCATCCGGGCATGAACCGGTCAAAGACTGATTGGAGCGCGGGCGCGACCCACGTGGCGACGTGCACTCCGTTGGTGATGTGCTGGATGTCGTGGCGCGGGAACATCTCGCGGGAGATCTCACCATGTTTCTTGGCCACCCCGTTGATGTAGTGGCTCAGATTTAGCGCCAAGAACGTCATGTTGAGTTTCTCCTCGCAACAGAAGATCTCAGGAAAGGCCGAAAACTCTCGGCGCTTACCCAGCACGCCTTCGACCACGTCCATGGGGAATTGATCGTGCCCTGCAGGAACCGGCGTGTGGGTGGTAAAGACACATTGGGCGCGCACCGCTTCAAGATCCTCCGCGGTGATCTGCTCACGCGTGTCCCAGCGAAGCCGCTCGTCCAGCAGCTCCAACGTCAGAAGACCGGCGTGTCCTTCGTTCAGGTGGAAGCGCCGGATGTGGTCAATGCCAAGGGCCCGCAAGAGGCGAAGGCCACCGATCCCCAAGAGGACCTCCTGGCAAAGTCGGTAGCGCGCATCGCCGCCATACAACTGGTGGGTCAGCGTCCGATCCTCCGGGGCGTTCTCCTCCAGATCCGTATCAAGCAGATACACTGGAATGACAAAGCCGTCGAGACCGCGCACGTCGTATCGCCATGCGCGCACCTGAACCCGACGGCCTTCGATCGTCACCGACACGCGCGCAGGCGCTTCGGCCAACGATCGTTCGACGTCCCACGAGACGGGCGACTCGGTCTGCCAGCCGCTTTCATCAAGCCGTTGGACAAAGTGGCCCTTTCGATAGAGCAGGCTGACGGCGACCATGGGGATCTTGAGATCCGCCGCCGCACGAATCGTATCCCCGGCCAACACCCCTAAGCCCCCGCTGTAGGTGGGGATGTCGCTCTGCAGGGCGATCTCCATAGAAAAATAGGCGACTGGAGGTTCCATTAGAATTGTTTCTTGAACTTCAGGAGGACCTTGTCGTCGGTTTGAGGGCCAGTCGGCGCGGTCTCCGTGTCAGTCGTTGAGGCGCTCCTCGAGGCCGTGGTGTCCAACACGGTGCGCTCGCCTTCGAGACGGACCGCTGTCGTCTCGTTGAGCTTGTACTCCGCCCCGACCTTATACGGAATGGGCATTCTGGTCGTTGGCGCTGAGACGTCTGTCGAAGTTGATGGCGTTGAGGAAGTTTTGCTGGTGAATGTGGAAGGCTCCACCTCCACCCCAACAGAGAGTTTCTCCACCAGCGTCGTCTCGACGCCGACGCGGTTGGTCCCCGGATGATGGCGCAGCGAGAGCCCGCTGATGCCGAATCGGTTCGCGAGAGTACTGCCGAATCCATTCAGGGCAAAGTAGTCGATGAAATCCAGCGCTAAATCCGACGAGATCACGCCTTGCGTCAAGGCATCTTGCGCGCCCTTCCATTGCCGGCCCGTCACCAACATCGCCAGCAGGACGCCTTGCGGTAGTGGGGGCGTTGAGGTCAACCGCAAATCAGGCTGGGCTGTCGTGCCGCGCAAGGCAATCCGAATAGGGGTGCCGCCGACCGTGGAGGTCGCATGGACATCGAAGGCCGCCTGGGACGGCTTCGTGCTGAACGTGACGGCGCTCGGCAACAGGGCGGCTACCGTCTGTCGCGAGCTGACACTGCCCCCTTCGCAGGCCACTGTCCCGTCAGTCTCCAGCGTCTGGGGAAGACCGCGCATGGTCAGTGAGAACGTGGCGGGGCAGTCGCTCATGGTGAAGTCGTAACGAGTAAGCGCCACAGCATGAACCGAGCCATTCCATGTCAGCTCACGCAGCGGTCCCGTGATCCGAACCTCCAGATCGTGGACGACCCCCATGAGGCTCTGCCAGGCGGTGGCGCGGGTCATCAGCGCCGTCACTTCATGCACATCAAGCGTCTTGGCGTAGAGGGTCACATTGAATCGCCCCTCCCGCTGCGTGCCGGCGAGGAGGATCGGCTCGGATAACGGCAGGCGTACGCGCGCATTGTCGATGAGCTGCACGTGTTCCAGTTGGAACGGCCATCGGATGTCGATGCGCTGAACGCCCACCTGTGCCGCGAATGGCGCGTCAGCCCAGTTCACGTCGCGCAGAGACAATCCCCCGCGGCGAGCGAGCAGTTGCGCAATGGAATCGGTCGAGACTTCCCCGATGGCAATCTGACTATTACCCCACCACCCTGGAAGACCGGCGATGGACACCTGCGAGAGACGCAATCCCTTCAGGAGCGTACCGTCAATGTGTCCGATGTGCAACGTCTTCGCGGGAATCAAGCGACGCAGCGCCACGGGCAACCACTGCCGCGTTCCCGTCGTGGTGCCGAACACAAACCATGCGCCCCACATCCCAAGAACGAGGAGTAACGCAAGAACCAGCACTGCTCGTCGAGCCATTCGTGTGGGTATAGTCTAGCACTAAAAAGGGGACACAAACAAATCGCGCTTCCAAAGCCAATTTGTTTGTGTCCCCGATCTTCCCCTATCTTCGGCGACGAGGGAAATGTCTGGCGTGGGTCTCGTACGGACGTTGGGGGGGAGGCCGCTTGTAGTCGAAGTGCGGCAAGGTGACGCGGGGCAGGGTGCGACTGAGCGCCTTCTCGATCGCATCAATCAGTGGTTCCTCGGTCCGATCCACCAGGCTGAACGCGTCGCCGGTGGCGTCCACCCTGGCGGTGCGTCCGATGCGATGAATGTAATTCTCCGGCGTCTCAGGAATGTCATAGTTAATGACGTGGCTGATGTCGTCGATGTCGATGCCGCGCGCCGCCACGTCGGTGGCCACCATCACCCGGGCGCGTCCCTGTCGGAACCGTTCAAGGGCGCGCAAACGCTGGCTCTGGCTGCGATCCCCGTGAAGGACGGAGACCTTGATGCCGGCGCGTTCCAACTTCTGGGAGAGACGATCCGCGTAGTGTTTCGTGCGAGTGAAGACCAGCACGGAGGTCATTTGCTGCGTGCGTAACAACTCAAGCAGCAGATCGGTTTTTAGGTGGCGCGGCACAGGGTAGACGGCATGACGAATGCCGGCGGCGGAAGAGGACTTCTGGCCGATCTGAATCGTCACGGGGTTGCGCAGAATCTCGTGGACCAAGCTGACGATCTCCGAGGGGAGCGTGGCGGAGAAGGCGAGGTTCTGGCGATTAGACGGCAGGAGGCGAATGATTTTTCTGATGTCCGGAAGAAACCCCATGTCGAGCATCCGATCCACTTCGTCCAAGACCAGGACTTCCAAACTGCCGAAGTCGATCCGGCCGGAATAGATATGGTCCAACAGGCGTCCGGGTGTGGCCGAGACGATGTCCACGCCGTGCGAGAGCGCTTTGATCTGCGGCTCCATCGGGACCCCGCCGAAAATCGCAGCCCCCTTCAGGTGCACGTAGCGGGAGAGCGCGCGCAGGTGTTCCATCGATTGGAGCGCCAGTTCCCTCGTCGGCGCAAGGATGAGGGCGCGCAACTGCCCGTGGCGCTTTCCCTGCAGCAACCGATGGAGGATGGGCAGCACGAAGGCCGCGGTCTTGCCGGTTCCGGTCTGCGCGCAACCGATCACGTCGCGGCCGGCAAGCACCGCGGGAATCGCTTGCGCCTGGATGGGGGTCGGCCTGAGAAACCCCAGGTCGTGAATCCCTTTGAGCAAATCAGGATGGAGGTGAAACGAGTCGAACGTCGCCATGCGGCGCTCTTCTTGGGGATTGGGAGCCGTGTGCGGGGTCATGCCGCAGACCCCCCCGATGCCGCGCGCTGGGCTCGAAGACGCAGCTTGGCATCCGCAATGCGCTTGCGGATCCGCAGCGATTTGGGCGTCACCTCAAGCAGCTCATCCGGCCCGAGATACTCCAGGGTGAACTCAAGGGTAAGCTCGCGAGGTGGAATCAACACGATCGTCGTCTCGCCGGTTTCAGAGCGGACGTTGGTCAGCTTCTTCTGCTTGCAGATGTTCAATTCGATGTCCTGATCCCGGCTGGCCTGGCCGACCACCATCCCCTCGTAGACCGCGACCCCAGGCCCGATGAACAGCTCCCCCCGTTCCTGCGCGGTGGTGATCGCGTACGCGCTGCTCACCCCGCCTTCGGTCGCCACCAACGATCCGTGCGGCTCCTGAGCCGGCAGGTTCTCGACCAGCGGCTCATAGGCGTCGAAGACATGGTGGATCACGGCGGTCCCGCGCGTCTTCTTGATGAGGAGGTTCTTCAACCCGAGCAGGCCCCGCGTGGTGATCAGATATTCCGCGTGGAGCTCGCCCGTGGGGCTTGGCATCATTTCTTGCAGTTCGGCGCGACGCCGGCCCAACTCCTCAATGACCACCCCCTGATAGTCGGACGGCACATCGATGGACAGCATCTCATAGGGCTCGCAGCGCTGGCCCTCAATCTCCTTATAGACGACCTCCGGTTGAGAGACCTCCAGCTCATAGCCTTCGCGCCGCATCGTCTCAATCAAGATGGCTAGGTGCAGCTCGCCGCGTCCTGAGACGAGAAAGGTATCGGCGCTGTCAGTGTCCTCCACGCGCAGCGAGACGTTGATCTCCAACTCCTTCATCAGCCGCTCTCGCAACACCCGCGACGTCACATGCTTGCCTTCGCGCCCCGCCAAGGGGCTCTTGTTGACGGAGAAGGTCATGCGCAGGGTCGGCTCTTCAATGGCGATCGAGGGCAGGACTTTGGGGTCGTTCGGATCGGTGATCGTATCGCCGATCGCCACCTCGTCAAACCCGGCCACGGCGACAATGTCGCCGGACTGGGCGGCCTCCATCTCCACGCGCTCCAAGCCCTGATACGCCAAGACCGCCGTGGCGGTCGCCGCCTGCCGGTGACCACCGGCCGTCACGCGAAGGATCGGCTGTTGCCGCGCAAGCGAGCCCGCGTGAATCTTGCCGATGCCCATTTTGCCTTTGAAGGGATCGTAGGCGAGCGCGAGGACGAGCAGTTGGAGCGGCTCATCCGGCCGCACCGTCGGCGCGGGGATGCGCGAGATGATCGTCTCAAACAATGGGGCGATATCCGTTCCCGGTTGCTTCAGGTCGAGGGTCGCAATGCCTTGCGTGGCGGAGGTATAGACGATGGGAAAATCCAACTGGGCCGAGGAGGCGTTGAGCTCGCCGAAGAGATCGAACGTCCGGTTGACGACGTCGTCTATCTGCGCGTCGGCGCGATCAATCTTATTCACCACGACGATCACCGGAAGCCCCAAGCCGATCGCCTTGCGCAGGACGAACTTCGTCTGCGGCATCGGGCCTTCGCCGGCATCCACCAGCAGCAGGGCCCCATCCACCATGCGCAGCGTGCGCTCCACTTCCCCGCCGAAGTCGGCGTGGCCTGGCGTGTCCACCAGATTGATCTTGTAGTCCTGATAGCGCAGGCTGCAGTTCTTGGCGCGGATCGTAATGCCTTTCTCGCGCTCCAAGTCCATCGAGTCCATGATCAGCCCACCCTCCGGCATGGCCTGCTCGCGCACCGCATGGGTAAAGCGCAGCATCGCGTCGACCAAGGTGGTCTTGCCATGGTCCACGTGGGCGATAATCGCAATATTGCGAAGGGATCCTGGGGGCATCTGAGGGAAACACGGTACTCATTCGCACAACCGACCATGGCGCTTGCGTGAGCCTGCGCCACGTGGCCATCTACGTGCCTGTGGAGCCCCACGTCGTGGGGCGACATCCCGCACCACCACTAATAATCCCTGAGCTGTGCTGCGGGGTCAAGCTTGGTACCACCTTGAGGGCGGATACCCTCACCGCAACGGAAGGGCCGCTTCCGGCCGTTCCGGGAACATGTTCACGAGATGTTCGGTTGAATCAGGCGGGTTACGCCTTGATGACGTTGGAAGCCTGCGGACCTTTCGGGCCGCTGGTCACCTCGAACTCCACGGCTTGTCCTTCGCGAAGCGACTTGAAGCCTTCGCCTTGGATCGCGGAGTGATGGACGAACACGTCCTTCGAGCCATCGTCAGGGGTGATGAACCCATACCCCTTCTGATCACTGAACCACTTCACGGTTCCTCGTGCCATACCTCTTCACCTCCTTCCACGTTAACAAAAAACACCGCGGAGCATCTTCCAGCCCCACGGTGCATTCCTTGACCAAGTGAAAGCTGATCCAGACTATGAGCGAGTATAACAGCCTTTCTCTCCCCTGTCAATCACAATCTTCTCCACGTCTTACAGGAAAGAAATTCTCATCGCCCCCCGCAAGGACCATGAGAGGAATCAGCGCCCCGCTCCCCCACACCAGCACTTCAACGATGGCCAGTAACAATGAGACTCCCCAGATTTTCGCCCGATAGGTGTGATAGCTGGTAATGCGCACGAATCGCCCCAGTGAAAATAGCCAAGATCGCCTGTGTGCGTGCGTTCATGTGCCCAGATAGGTGGCGCCGGCTGCGATCTTGGTATGCTTGGGAACAAACACGCCAGCACCGATCACCGCGCGCTCGCCTATGTCCACCCCAGGCAGGACGATAGCATTCAACCCAATGATCGCGTTGCGGCCAATGCGGACTTTCTTAAGAATCAAACCCTTGGGCTCGAAGGAATGCGCAATCACCGTGGCGTGACCACCGATCACCGCGCCATCCCCGATCTCGAGGAGGGAAAGGTCTGCGCAGTACTTCGAGTTGATCTGCACGTTCAATCCAAGCTTGGCTCCCATGAGACGATAAAAGAGCGCAGCGAAGGGGGTCATCAGCAGAAAATCCCCGAAGACGCTCCAGACGATCAACTGCAGGGCATTAGAGATATACCATCGGAGCATCCCGACTGAGGCGAGCGGGTACTCGCCCTCCCTCAGATCGAGGCGAAACACCCATCGGAGCAAGGCCGCAAGCACCATCAGGCTGAATCCGAAAATGAAGTAGCCCGTCCCGGCCGCAAGGCAGACCCACAGCGTCTGCTGCCACATCGGCTGGGTGGCCGTCTGGTGCCACACGGCGTGACACAACAAGACGGCGGGAACGAGCGCCACACCCAGGACAACGGCGCCGACCATGTAGAGGATGAGAGCCAGCGCCACGCGGATGGCGGTCAGCAGCATCGTGGGGATCTCATCAAAACAGCGTCCAGGGTGTTCTGGACGCCGCCTGTGCGCCTCTCGCACGTTGCCGAGGTCTCATACCATGAATTGTACTACAAGACACCAAGGATGGAAACGGGATCGACGGGTCGGCTTCGCAG
>JACQRA010000049.1 GCA_016206725.1 Candidatus Omnitrophota bacterium | reverse complement strand
GGTCTGGACGCCGCAGACCGGCTGGATCGGCCCGGCCGGGGCGGTGAAAGACAGCCCCAAGGAGCAGCTCGACTTCGCGCTCTCGTTCTTTGAGAAAGCCGATTACGACAAGGCGCGGATCGAATTCAAGAAGTTGCTCAAGCACTATAAAGACGCGCTTGAGGCGCGGGAGGCGCAGTACCACCTCGGCCGCTGTCACGAAGAGCAAGGAGATTACTACGCGGCCTTCTTGGACTACCGCAAGACCATCCAGGTCTATCCGTCCACGACCCGCTTTGAAGAGATCGTGGAGCGGATGTATCAGATCGGCAACTACTTCCTTGGCGGGAAGAGACGCAAGATTCTCGGCACCATGGCCATCATGCCGGCGCGCGACAAAGCCATCGAGGTCTTTCAGGCGATCGTCGAAGACGGCCCGTTTAGTCGCTATGGGGAGCTGGCGCAATATAAACTCGGCATCGCCAATCTGGCCTTAGGCGAATACGAGCAAGCCGTCAGCGCCTTTGAACAACTCATTGATCGCTATCCCAACTCGCCGTTGGTGGATGACGCGCGCTTTCAGATCGCGCAGGCCAGCCTGAAGGGGACCTTCAAGCCCGGCTACGATCAACACCCGACGGATCAAGCCATCGAGCAACTCGAGGCCTTCGTGGAAGAGCATCCCGAGAGCGACTTGACGCCTGAGGCTGTGGAACGACGCAAAGCTCTTCTCGAACAACGGGCCGCTCACGAGTTCCAGGTCGCCGAATTCTACGAGCGTCAGGGACAGATCGATTCAGCCGTCATCTACTACGACGCGATCGTCGATCGCTACGCGCAGACCCCATGGGCATCGAAAGCCGCCGGCCGTCTTGAAGCCCTGAAGCCGCTCCTCCAATGACGTTCAGAAATCAGAAATCAGAAATCAGACGTCAGAGATTGTCGATCTGTCTTCTGACTTCTGTCCTCTGTCTTCTGATCGACGGGTGTGGGTACACGACGCGGCCGGGCCTGGCGAGCTATCTGCGCACCATTCACGTCAAGCCGTTTGTCAATAAAATCGATCTCACCCAACTGACGACCGGTGCAAACCGCTTCCCGTTGTATCGTCACGGCATGGAAACCGACGTGACCAAATCCGTCCTCAACCGCTTCCAATTCACGGGACTTCTGCGGCCGGCCGGCGCGGAGAAAGCGGATTGTCGCCTGGAAGGGGAGCTGGTGGAGTTCCGTCGGGATGCGTTGCGCTACGACGCCGATCAGAAGGTGGAAGAGTGGCGGCTCAATGTCGTGGTGAACCTGAAGTTTTACGATCTCCACATCGACCCCGCCGCGCCGGCGTGGGAAGAAACCCTGACCGGCGATACCACCTACTTTGAGCGAGGGTCAAAGGCCGAGTCGGAAAGCGCGGCGCTCGACCGCGCCATTCAAGATCTCGCCCGCCGAGTCGTCGAACGTGTTGTCGAAAACTGGTAAGCTCGTCAGCGATCAGGCTTCTGCGATGCCAGGCGCGCTCTACTGTTTCCGTGGTCCAGATCGGGTACGAAAGCTCGAACGGATCCGTCAACTCGCCGACCAGCTCCATATTGATCCGCTTGACCAACACCTCCTGAACGCCGCGCAGGTTTCCACGTCGGAGTTCCTCGGCCTGATTCGCGAGCATCCCATGAACAGTCCCTTGCGGCTCGTGGTGATTGATGAGGCGCATCGGCTCGAGGAGGCCTGTCTGAAGGCGTTAGCCGAGCAGGGCGCTCGGGAGGCTTCACAGACCGCCTGCGTCGTCCTGTTGGTTGAATCGGATGTGACGAAGAAACCCGCATGGCAGGCGCTCTGCGCACGCGCCTCCATCGAAGAATTCAGTGAAGCCGCTGCGAAGACTCCAGACCACTTCGCCTTGCTCAATGCGATCGCTCGTCGGGATGTCCCCTCCGCTCTGCAGGGGCTTCGTGAGCAACTCGCCGGCGGCAAGGACGAGATCGAGCTCTTAGGACTGATCGTGTGGCAGCTCCAGAGATGGTTGACGTTGGCCCACCTGATGACCGCCGCGACTCCGAGAGCTCAGATGGAAACCGCGATGGGGTGGAATAGCTGGCAGGTGGAGCGGATGACGGGAGAACTGAAAGGACGGTCGGTGGCGTGGCTTCAAGAAGCTCTTGAGGACTGCTGGCAACTGGATCGTGATGCAAAAAGCGGGAGACGGCCCCTACTTACGACGGCGTTGGAGCAGATGGTGGTGAGCTTGTGCCTGCCTGCTCCGCGCGAGCAGTCTGCGGCGGGGTCCGCTTCACCAATTGCTTGCTCAAACGCGAGATGACCCTTGAGGCCGTATTGTCGTGGATGAGGCCCTTGGCGCCCGCTTGCGAGAAACGCCTCATGAGCACGGGAATGAGTTGCTGGGCTTCCTGTACGTTGTGTTGAGCGATCAATGTCAGGAAGTTCTTCTTGAGCGTTTTCAGCTCGGACTGCACCGCTTGATTGCGCTGGGCGCGGCGGCGGCTTTTTCGCAGTTGTTTGAGCGCGACAATTTTAATCGGCATAGAAGCTTGACGACTCTAGCACGGAGTCCTTCGTCTGTCAATGAGCACGTTGTTGGCCCGCATCACCGCTTCGACTCGAGCGATTTCGCTGGCAACAGCCGCGAGCCGAATCCTGGGGTTTGTGCGGGACCTGTTGATCGCGCGGCTCTTTGGCACCGGCGCGCAGGCCCAAGCCTTCGTCGTGGCCTTTCGCTTTCCGAACCTGCTGCGGGATCTCGTGGGGGAGGGAGCCGTGACCAGCGCGATCGTGCCGGTCCTCAGCGCGACGAAAGCCACGCGATCGCCGGAGGCGTTTTGGCATGTGGTGGCCGCCTCCTGCGTGCGCGTTGCCGTGGTGGCCGGCGTGTTGGGATGTGTTGGGATCGTCGCCGCCCCATGGTTGGTGCGGCTGATGGCGCCGGGGTTCCTGCAAGATCCGGAGAAGTTCGCCTTGACCGTCCGGCTGACCCGCATCCTCTTTCCCTTTCTCACCCTGGTCGCGGTGTGGGCGTTTCTGGGTGGCGTCTTGAACAGCGTGCATCGATTCGGCTTGCCGGCCGCGGGCCCCGTGGTGCTGAACCTCGTGATGATCGCGGGATGCCTGTGGGTCGCGCCTCGCGTGGAGCCGCCGGTGATCGGTGTGGTGTGGGCCGTGATGGCGGGCGGGCTTGCGCAGGTCATGATGTTGCTGCCTACGTCGTTCGCCGTGGGATTTCGCTGGCAGTGGGTGTGGCGGGATCCCGCCGCCTCAGAGATGGGTCGGCTGCTCATGCCGCGGCTCTTTGGGACGGCGGTCTATCAAGCCGCCGTGTTCCTCAACACGATCCTGGCCTCGCTGCCGTTGGCAGGAGCCGGGGCTGTCGCTGCGCTCTATTTTGCGAATCGCTTGGTCCAATTGCCGCTTGCGCTCTTCGCAACAGCGTCCTCTCAGGCGAGTCTGCCCATGCTGTCCGAGCGAGCGGCCGTCAACGATCTGGGGACCTTTCGCGCGACATTGACCGGTGTCTTGCGCCTCGTGCTGTGTGAGAGCCTGCCGGCGGCTGTCGGGTTGTTCCTCTTGGCGACGCCCATCATCCACGTGTGTTTTCAGCGGGGCGCGTTCGACGTCTCCTCAACGTTGATCACCGCCTCAGCCCTTCGGTGGCTGACGATCGGTCTGCTCGCGTATGCCGCCACCAAAGTGCTGACCAGCGCTTTCTACGCCTTGAAGGATACCCGCACTCCCGTGCGCTTGGCGGCTGAGGCGCTGGTCGTCAACGGGCTCCTCGCCGTGGCGCTGCTTCCCGTCATGCAGGTGGCAGGTCTGGCGTTTGCGACCGCCGTCTCCAGCTTGCTGAATGCCTGGAGGCTGCTGCGTGCCCTGGAACGCCGGCTCGGAGGCGCCCTGTGGCCGAACCTTACGGGTCTCTTCTGGCGCGTGAGCCTCGCCTCTGCCATCATGGGGGCGGGGTGTTGGATGATGTGGCAGCAGCTCACGCCTCACCTCTCGCCGCTTGTGGCATTGTCCGTGACCATCGGCAGCGGCATCGTGATCTATGGCCTGACGTGTGCAGCGCTTCATGTGACGGAGCTGACAAGCATCGTACGATGGGTTCGCGCCCCCAACCCTCAACCTTCCTCAAGCGGCTAAAGACCCTTCCGGATCAACCCGGCGTGTACGTCTTCAAGGATCAGGCTGGAGACATTCTGTACGTCGGCAAGGCCCTCAGTCTTCGCCGGCGCGTCAGTTCGTATTTCCGCAAACCAGGTCGCCTCTCGCCTCGCATCGCGCAGCTCGTCCAACGCGTGGCTGATGTGGACGTGCACACGACCGCCTCAGAGGCCGAGGCGCTCTTACGGGAATCCGACCTCATCAAACAGCATCATCCCAAATACAACGTCGCCTACCGGGATGACAAAAGCTACCCCCTGCTCAAACTGACCAATGAACCGTTCCCGCGCTTGCTGCTGACCCGCAGTAAGCGGGTGAATCGAGATGAGGGCGCGCGGTATTTCGGACCCTATCCGGATGCCGGCGCCGTCCACGAAGCGCTGCGGTTCTTGCGGCGGGTCTTTCCCTTGCGCACCTGCCGGCAATTTCCCAAGACGCCGTGCCTGGAATATCACCTCGGGCAATGTCTTGCCCCGTGTGTGGGGTGGATTGACGAATCGTCCTATCGCCGCATCGTCAACGACTTGGTCGAGTTTCTTGAGGGCAAGCGCGATGAGCTGCTGCGCGATCTGACGAAGCGGATGGAGCAGGCCGCCCGCCGCCAACGATTCGAAGAGGCGGCGCGTCTTCGGGATCAAATACAATCGTTGACGTCCGTGATCGTCGCCAAAGAGAAATCGTCGCTGGCCGGACCGCTCGAGCAATTGCAGTTAGCCCTCAAGCTCACAACGCCCCCCAGGCGCATCGAGGCGTTTGATTGCTCCAACCTCTACGGGACGTTTGCGGTCGGCTCGATGGTCACGTTCACCGAAGGCAAGCCCCACAAGGCACACTACCGCCATTTCAAGATTAAAACCGTCTCGGGCATAGACGATTATCAGATGATGCGGGAGATCGTCCGCCGTCGCTACAGCGGGACACTCTCGAAGGAGCTGCCGTGGCCTGACCTCATCGTTGTGGATGGGGGACGCGGGCAGCTCAACGCCGCGCTCGATGAGCTGAAGGCGTTGAGCCGCACGATCCCCACCATGGGCTTGGCCAAACGATTTGAGCACATCATCATGCCGGAGCAGGAGCAACCGATCATTTTATTGCCCACCTCGCCGGTCCTCCATCTGATCCAGCACATCCGCGATGAAGCGCATCGCTTCGCGATTACGTATCACCGGAAGCTCCGCGCCAAGGGGCTTTTGAGATGATCACTTCACGTCGAAGCCCGACGCCATTTGAGGAGCGCGTCTACGCCGTCGTACGTGGTATTCCGAAGGGCCAAGTGCGGTCGTACCGGTGGGTCGCCGAGCGGCTCGGCGACGCCCATCTGGCTCGCGCCGTGGGCCAAGCGCTCAAACGCAATCCGGACTCGCAGCACACACCCTGTCATCGCGTCATCCGATCCGATGGCTCCCTCGGCGGCTACGCCTGGGGTCCCGCCGCCAATCGACGTCGCCTCCTCGCTGATAATCGGGGACACAAAACAAGTTCTTAAAATTGGTTTGTGTCCCCTTTACGTCGCGTGTGACAGGCAGAACGGCAGTAGGCCGCATTGGCAGCAGAGAGCGAGAGTGCTAGACTCTCACCGAGATGACGAACAG
>JACQRA010000001.1 GCA_016206725.1 Candidatus Omnitrophota bacterium | reverse complement strand
GCTCCACCACCGCATCCACGAGGCCGGCGCGCACCTTGCCTTCCGTCGCCCCCCACGAAAATTCCACCTCGGCGGAGACGCCTTGCTTGGCCAGATACGCCTTTGTGACGTTGACCAGCTCCGTCGCCACACGCTTGCCCTTCAGATCCGAGAGGCTCCGAATCGGCGAGCGATCGGCGACGGCGAGCACCCAGCGAACGGGGTGCTGCGTGCGCTTGGCATACCGCAGCTCGGCCACCCGCTCGACCTGCGAGCCGTTTTCGAGAATCCAGTCGTTGCCCGTGATGCCGCAGTCGAGGCTGCCCTGCTCGACGTAGCGCGACATCTCCTGCGCCCGCAGCAGCATGGGCTCAAGCTCCGGATCGTCGATGGAGGGAACGTAGGAGCGCTCGCTGATGACGACCGAAAACCCGGCCCGCCCAAAGAGCTTAGTGGTGGCTTCCTGCAGGCTGCCTTTTGGCAGGCCGATCGCGAGGCGACGCGTATTCATCGCCGAGTGATCCCGAGCCGCGGCGAGGGAAGGCACCAACCGAGGGATTGGGCGGTTCGGCCTTGAGCTCACGGTGGATGCGCGTTTTGTCGCGCGTTCTCGAATAGCGTTTTTGGCTTTCATGGATGCGTGTGCGTGGGTTGATGGCCCAGCGCTTGCGTGGCCGTCGCATGGGATGCGGCAAAGCGAACGATTGTACCGTACAGGCGTCGAAAGGTCAAACTTGCGGCGCGCTCATCCATGCGTTAGGATACAAGCCACGATGTTTCGACAGGTGCTGCGACTCAAGAAACGCCAGACGATCGTGCTGTGGCTGTTGGTGATCGTCTTTGTCCTGCCGATGATCCTGTTTTTCCACGCCGGCACCGTGAGCCAGTCCGCCGGACCGGGTGGGGCGGCTGGAGAACTCTTCGGACACAAGATTTCCTGGGAGGTTTTCCAGGAAGAGTACCGCTTCCTCCAACTGAGTCTCAGAGCCCAGGTTGGAGACATTCCGGAGGGCCTCGAGGGTTTCCTTCAGCAACAAACCTGGGAGCGGTTGATGCTCACGGAAGAAGCCCGACGCACGCAGCGAGTCAACAACGAGGACGTGGCCGGCTCGCTTCGCCGCCAACCTCAATTTCAACAGAACGGCCGGTTCGTCTCCGAGCTCTACTTCCAATATGTGCGCGCGCTCGGCCACACTCCCCAAACCTTTGAAGCGCGGCTGCGCGATGAACTGGGCATCCAGAAGCTGATCGAGCAGGTGAGAACTCAGGTCCAGATCAGCGAGGAAGAACTGCGCCGCGCCTATTCCGAGAGCCACGAGCCGGTGAATGACGCGGAGTTCGCACACGACCGCGAGGCCTTTCGCGAAGCGGTGCTTGCGAGGATGCAGGACGAACAGCTTGCAGTCTGGATGGAGTCGCTTCGCGCCCGCGCCCGCCTCAAGAGCTTTGTCGAACCGCCCGCGCCCTCGTCGCCCTAAGCCGACGGGCTTTTCTGGGCCAAGACGTCTTTCAATTCCCGCATGAACTGCTCGACGTCTTTGAACTCTCGATAGACCGAGGCGAATCGCACATAGGCCACGGGATCCACATCGTGCAGGCGCCGCATCACCCGCTCCCCGATCTCCTGAGACGAGGCTTCTCGTTCGAAGGTCCGCGAAAGATCCCGTTCGATCTCATCCGCTAAGTCTTCCAACTGATCCATGCTGACGGGACGCTTCTCGCACGCTTTCACCAGCCCAGCCAGCAACTTGTTGCGGTCAAACGGCTCGCGGCGGCCGTCTTTCTTGATGACCATCAGGCGCCCTTCCTCGAGGTGCTCATAGGTAGTAAACCGTTTGCCGCACGCGAGACATTCCCGACGCCGACGGATGGCCTGCCCGTCCGCGCTCGTTCGGGAATCAATCACTTTGTGGTCAGGATGACCGCAAAACGGGCACGTCATGGCTTGCGGAGTTCAAGATATAACGGGAATTGATCCACGAGCTCCTCGACTTGCTGGCGCACACGACGCAGGACCTCGGCGTCTGTGCGATGCAGTAACGCCTCATCAATGAGGGCGGCGATCTGCTGCATCTGGGCCTCTTTCATCCCGCGGGTGGTCACGGCAGGCGTGCCCAGACGGACGCCGCTCGCCTTGGCCGGCGGCAACGGGTCAAACGGAATCGCGTTTTTGTTGACGGTGATCTTCGCCTGATCCAGGGTTTCCTGCGCCTCTTTGCCGGTCAGTCCCTTGGAGCTGACGTCCACCAACATCAAGTGGTTATCGGTTCCTCCGGAGACAATGCGATATCCCCTGGCAGCCAAGGTGGCGGCGAGGGCTTTGGCATTCGCCACGATCTGCCGTTGATACGCCTGGAACTCCGGGGTGGCGGCTTCTTTGAAACACACGGCCTTTGCGGCGATCACATGCATCAGCGGTCCGCCCTGAATCCCGGGGAAGACCGCGGAGTCAATGGCCTTGGCAAAGGCTTGCTTGCAGAGGATAAACCCACCGCGCGGACCACGCAGCGTCTTATGCGTGGTTGAGGTGACAAGATCGGCGTCGGGTGTGGGGTTCGGATGGATGCCGGCAGCCACCAAGCCGGCGAAGTGCGCCATGTCTACGAACAGCAGCGCTCCGACGGAGTCGGCGATCTTTCGAAAGCGCTTGAAATCGAGCACGCGCGGGTAGGCCGAGTAGCCGGCCAGGATCATCTTCGGCTGATGCTCCTTGGCGAGTCGCGCGAGTTCATCGTAATCGATTTGCTCCGTCGCCTTGGCCACTCCGTAGGGGATGAT
>JACQRA010000048.1 GCA_016206725.1 Candidatus Omnitrophota bacterium | reverse complement strand
TCGAGACAATACTTCTTGATGAGGTCGAACTTCCCTTCCTTGAACCACGCCAGCGCCTGGAGACCGCTGCCGGACTTGCCTCGCCCGAGGGTCGCTTGCGCCAAACTCTCGAGGCTGACCCGATGGCCGAGCTGCTTGACCGCATCGTCAATGATGTCCAAGATCGGAATCGTCGAAATCGGAAAGGGCAGATACGGCGAGAGGACCGGCAGGTCGAAGCGTTTGATGTTGAAGCCGATCACCAACTCGGCGTCCTGCAGCAGCGGCACGAGATTGCGCAGCTCGGCCTCGAGATACGTCTCGTAGCGATCGGCCCCATACCGGTAGATGCCGACGACCGAGACGCCAAGCAGCTCGTTGCGCCGCCCCTCCACCTCGCTGAAATCCCTCTGCGTTTCGATGTCCAGCACAATCCGCTCACCCATCTTACTGCACCATGAGGGCGGAGAGGAGGCCGCCGCCGCGGGAGACGTTGACGACAGGATCGGAGGAGAAGCGGCCGACGAGGCCGACACCGGTCGAATTGACGAAGAAGCCGGAGACGACACGCCGCTCCACCTCACGGATGTGCCCATGATCGAGACGGGGGAATCGCTCGGTGCCGATCCGCGCGCGCTGCTGCACCACATAGCGGGTGCGTCCTCGCAGGGCTTTGTGGAGGGTCTGTTCCCACACGGATTGCGAGACGGTCTCGCCCACGACGACCCCCTGCCCGCCGTAGAGGGTGTTCGGTTTGAGCACGAGCTGATCCTTGTGGCGACGGATATACGCGGTCAACTCGACGCGCCTTCCAGACGGATCGGAGACCATCGCCTCACGCACGAGCCGCGTCCACGGTAGATGGTCACGGAACAATCGGCGCTGCGCGGGAGTAAAATACCGGGTATACGCGGCGTCGGTGAAAATCTCCCAGCACGACTTCTGATCGAATTCCCACAGCAGTCCCGAAATCAAACGACCGTGTTGAATGGCGTAGCGGACAGCCCCAAGACGCCGCCCATCCGCTTCCATGTCGATAAACTCATTCAGCTCGCAGTCGCGGTAGAGTACATCGACTTCCTCCCCCTTGGCGATGAGACGTCCACCGGCAAGGCGAAGCTGACGCGGATCAATGACAACCGCCTTCAGGCCACGACCCGAAAAGTACTTTGCCAGGCTGCCGAATTCATCCGTGCCGGTGGTGAAGTTGGTGTTCTCAATCAGCGCCACCCCGCGCAAGTGTCGGCCGAGCCGCCGCGAGACGTTGACCATCTCGTCGAACAACAGCTCGCGCGGATCCGGCATCGGCACGACTCGATGATTGGGAAATGCCCGCTCGAACACATCCCCCAGGACATCAAGCACCACCGAGGCGGAAGCCGGCGCATAGTACACCCCACCGACCCCCACGGTGTTCGGCTCCAACATCTGAAACGTGTCGCGCCAGCTCGCGCGCGAAAAGGTCGCGTTGGAATCGAGCCGGCCCAACAAGGCCAGTGGACGATGGTGGGCATGGCCGGCCAACCGAATCCAGGAGACTTGCTCGGGCGTAAACGGCAAGATGCGGCGGACCGCTGCGTGATGCGCGTACAACGTCGGCAGGCGGGCAAGCGCCTCGACCATGAGTCGCGTCACACCATGAAAGAAGCGAAGCTGGCTGGGTGTTAACAGCCAGGGCAGAAACGCGAGCTCGATCGTCTGGGGCTTGTGGTCATCCGCGAGAACCCGCAGCCCCCGCACCGCGCTGAGCGCCTCGACAGCGTGCAGACGGCTCAACAGCTCTTGCCGAGGCAGCCGCTTGACCGCTCGCTGTAATGGCTCACACGACAGATAGTCCACCATTGGAAGAAGCTATTGTACCTGTGCTATGATCTTCTTTCCACTATACCTGATGATGAACCCCGAACGACTTCCGAAATCAGTCGTCTGCCGGTTGATGAAGGACCTCAAGCGACGCGGTGTTGATTATGCCGATGTGCGATTTGAGCGCCTGCTCCGGGAAAGCTTGGTCGTTGAGAACGGCCAGGTGAAACCGGTCAGCCTCTTCGAGACCGCAGGGGTCGGGATCCGCGTCCTGATTCGAGGCTCCTGGGGCTTTGCCTCCACCCCGCATCTGCTGCCCTCGTTCTTGAAGCGCGCCGCCACCCAAGCCATCGACCTGGCCAAGGGGTGCGCGTCGATCAACAAGAAAACGATCCAGCTGGCTCCCACCCCACCCGCCAAGGCGACCTTCCGTTCCCCCTGGCAGATCGATCCCTTTGAGGTCCCCTTAAGCAAAAAGCTGGACTACCTGCTCTGGGCGGAGTCCACGGTGCGCGGCCCGAAACCGATCAAACGGGTCACGGCCCACATGGATTTCACGAAATCGGCGAAGTTCTTTGCCTCGACCGAAGGCTCAGAGATCGAGCAGCACATCGTTGAAAGCGGCGCCGGCCTTGAGGTGGTCGCCCAGCAAGGCAACGACGTCCAGGCGCGCAGCTACCCCAATTCCCACCACGGGGCGATGGCCCAAGCCGGATTTGAGTATGTCAAGCAGCTCGATCTGGTCGGAGGGGCGTCGAGGATTCAGCGCGAAGTCCTCCAGTTGCTGCGCGCCAAACCGCCGAAGGCCGGGCAGACGACGCTGATCCTCGATCCCACCCAAATGGTCATGCAGTTGCATGAATCGTGCGGGCATCCCGCGGAATTGGATCGCGTGCTCGGTCAGGAACTGAGTTACGCCGGCGGCAGCTTCCTCACCCCGGAGCGGCTCGGCACATTTCGCTACGGCTCCAAACAGATCACCATCGTCGCCGATTCCACGGTTCCCGGCGGGGTGGGCACCTTCGGATACGACGATGAAGGCGTACTCGCCCAACGGGTGGAACTGGTGCACGAAGGGATGTTTACCGGCTATCTCAGCTCCCGAGAATCCGCCGCGCGTCTGGGGTTGCGCGGCAGCAGCGGAGCGATGCGCGCGGAGCAATGGGACGTGCCGCCGCTGGTACGCATGACCAACGTCAACCTGGAACCCGGCGAAGCGACCCTTGAGGAGCTGATGCAGGACGTCAAGCACGGCTACTTGCTCTCGACCAACAAGAGCTGGTCCATTGACGATCGTCGGCTCAATTTCCAATTCACGACGGAAATCGGCTGGGAGATCGTCAACGGCACATGTGGCGCCGTCGTCAACAATCCCCTCTACACCGGCATCACCCATCAATTCTGGCAGCGCTGTACCGGGGTGACGAACCGCGACACATGGCGGTTGTGGGGGGTTCCCAACTGCGCCAAGGGCGAACCGGTACAGCTCATGCATGTGGGGCACGGCGCCCCGTATGCGCGGTTTGACGGGGTCACCGTCGCCCCCGCCCGATGATTGGTCACGCACGTTTACTCGACGAACTGAAGAAACTCGTGAAGCGCTCGCCGGCGGATGCGACCAGCGTGTGCGCGGATGCCGAGCGACTGCGCGTGTCACGCTTTGCCTATGAGACGATCCATCAAGACCTCGTCCAAGAAAGCCTGACGGTGACCATCAAAGTGGTCGCGAACCATCGAGTGGGCATCGCGGTCACCGATACGTTGGATCGGACCAGCTTGCAACGGGGACTTCGCGCCGCGTTGGAGATCGCGCGCCATGCCCCGCCCATGAAGAACCTGCCGCCGCTGCCCGGGCCCTACGAGCACATCACGCTCCAGGATCACGATGAGCCGACCGCCAACGCTCCCGCCCATCATGTCGTCACTTCCCTCAAGCCGTTGCTCCGCCTCTGCCAGGGGGTCGGCGCCACGCTCGCGGGGTCGTGGGTCGCCAGCGAAGAGGAGATGGCGGTCGTCAACTCGAATGGGGTGGCGTGTTATGCCGCGTCCACGGTCTCGGGGGCGAAACTGGTGACCATGTACCGACGGCTCTCTGGTTACGCCAGCGGGGTGGAGCGGCACCTGAGCCGCCTGAATCTCGAAGAGCTGTTGGAGCGAGCCCTTACACAATGTCTCTCTCGACACGATCCGCTCATGTTGCCCACCGGCACCTATGAAGTCATCCTCGAGCCGGAGGCTGTCGCGGAACTTGTGACATGGCTGGGCTATATCGCCTTTGGCGCGAAAAGTTTTCAGGAACGGACGAGCTTCCTGTTTGGCCGCATCGGGGAGCCGGTCATGGCTCGATCCATGACGATCACGGACGAAGGCAATGACCCGGAGGGCTTGCGCCAACCATTTGATCATGAAGGGGTCCCGAAGCAACGGGTGACGCTGATTGATCGCGGCGCCGCCTCGGGCATTGTCTACGACACCACCTACGGACTGCTGTACGGCCATCCCTCCACCGGACACGCCCAACCGCCCGATCAAACGGACGGGCCGCTCCCCACCCACCTGTTTCTTGCTGCCGGCACGAAACGACGTGACGAACTCATCCGTTCCTGCCGGCGCGGACTGCTCATCCCGCGCTTCCACTATGTCAATGGGTTGCTGAATCCCCGCGAGGCGCTGATGACCGGCTTGACGCGAGAAGGCGCCTGGTTGATCGAAGACGGCGTACCCCGCCGGCCGGTGACCACCATGCGGTTTACCCAAAGTGTCCTTGAGGCGTTTCAACATGTCTTGGGCGTGTCGAAGGAACGGCGCCTGGTCGCGGATCCGGCGCAAGACGCCGGCTGTGCCGTGATGCCGACCGTGCACCTCGCAAAATTCCGTTTCACCGGCCGCTCGGAGTCCGCATGATGCTCTCCCGTCCTACTTACTACTTACTACTTACTGCTTACTGCTTCCTCGTTTCCGGCTGTGCTCTCATTGGAACCATCAAGCGGCCGTTTGTCCGTGCCACGACCGCTTCGGGGACGACCCTGGACGACGGCTACACCGACGTCGCCGGCGTCATCCATGTGCACACGACCTACTCCCACGATGCGCACGGGACGTTTGAAGACGTCGTGCGCGCCGCCAACGCCCAGCAGCTCGATTACGTCATCACGACGGAGCACAACACCCTCAAACCGCTCTTCGAGGGCAAGCAAGGCTGGCACGGGGCTGTCCTCGTGCTGATCGGGACAGAGCTGTCCACTCAAGGAGGCCACTACCTGGCTTTCAACGTCACGAAAGAAATCGACCGCCACAAGCTTACCACGCAACAGATTATTGACGAGGTCGCCCGCCAAGGAGGATTGGGATTCATCGCCCATCCCTATTTCAAAAAAGGGCGATGGAAGGATTGGAGCGTGACCGGCTTGACCGGCATTGAAGCCTACAACGTGGCGCACGATACCTTGGATGAAAATAAACTACGCTTAGCGCTGTGGACGCTCACGGTCTCTCCGGAGCCCTTCTACTTGTCGATCATTGATCGTCCCTATGACCCGCTCACGAAGTGGGATCAGCTCATCCAGGAGCACGGTCGGGTCGTGGGAATCGGCTCAGTCGACGCGCACGAGTTTCATGTCTGGGGATTGAAATTCGCTCCGTACGAGATGATGTTTCAGATGGTGCGCACCCATCTGCTGGTTCCCACAACCCCCTTGACCCCTGAGCTTGTCTATGAGGCACTGCGCCACGGACATGCGTACCTTGAAATCAATCTGGTCGCTGATGCGCAGCGCTCCTTCACGTTCTTCGCGCACGATGGACGACAGGTGCTGGGTCTCATGGGGGACGAGGTCCCGCTCACTCCTCATCTGCAACTCAGCGCCCATGTGCCGCGTGTCGCACAACTGACGCTGTTCAAAGACGGTCAGAGCGTCTCGACGGAAACCACCGATGTCTGGCAGGTGCCTGTTACCGAACCTGGAGCCTATCGTCTCGAGGCCTCGCTCAACGGCAAGCCGTGGCTCTTCTCCAACCCGATTTATGTCCGACCTACTCCTGCGCCATCCCCACCTCCTGAAACCTCCCCGACACTACCCGAATCCCAGGCGCTCTCCACTCCCTAATGGCCTGTTCGCCTAATTCGCATGGTCGTATTTTCCTGCTTCTAGCTTCCAGCTTCCACCTTCTAGCTCTCTCTGGCTGCGCCCACCTCTCCTATCATCCCTCCCGACCTACTCAGCCGCTGCCGCCGGAGATTGCCGCGTACTACGCGTACCCGAACCACTCACCGGAGGCCACCATCCAGGCTGTGGCCAAGCGCCCTCGATTCACCGAATCGCTCGTGCAGTTTCCTCTCTCGGTGTCAGGATTTGAACCGACCGAGCCTGTTGTGGAGTTGGAATGGTTTGAATCCACACAGCCCGGACGCCGGCCGGCCATTGTGTTCAACCCGATCCTTGGCGGGGATTATCCGCTCGAACGGGGCATCTGCCGCTACCTGGCCGGTCACGGATTCCACGTCGCGATGGTCCACCGCAAAACCTTGAAGATTTCTCCCGAACACTCGGTGGACCGTTTGGAGCTGCTGCTGCGGCAAGGCGTCATCCGCATTCGCCAAGTCGTCGATTGGATGGAGCGACACGAGCGCGTGGATCCCGAGCGGTTGGGGAGTTTCGGGATTAGCATGGGCGGAATGGCGAGCGTCATGAGCGCGGCCGTGGAACCGCGCCTGAAGGCCCACGTCGTCGCGCTGGCCGGAGGCAGCATCCCGGACGTTCTTCTCCGCTCCAAGGATACGCTGTTGACGAAACCGCTGGCCAATTACCTTGCGAGGAACCAGATGGTCCGATCCCAATTTGAGGCGCAACTGCGGAAGACCGTTCAGACCGACCCCTTGCTCCTTGCCCCCTACGTCGATCCGTCCCGTCTCTTCCTCTTGATCACGTGGTGTGACCGCACGGTCGGCACCGCCAATGAACTGGCCCTCTGGAGAGCGCTGGGCCAACCTGAAGCCACCTTTGTCCCGCTGGGCCACTACACCGCCTACCTCAGCCTTCCCTACCTCAAGCGCGCCAGCCTCCGCTTCTTCCGACGACACCTCCTCTGATATAATGATGCCATGTCTCTCGAGAAGATCATCCTAGCCAAGCCGCGCGGATTCTGCGCGGGGGTGGAGCGGGCGATTGAAATCGTCGAGCAGGCCCTTGAGCGCGTGGAGGGCCCCATCTACGTCC
>JACQRA010000047.1 GCA_016206725.1 Candidatus Omnitrophota bacterium | reverse complement strand
TGATCAATTACCTCACGGATCATTTCACGGCGCCGGAGAAATCGCCGGTGCAGTTTGTCGCCCGCTCGACCCAAACCGGCCATGCGACGACGATCATTTCCGGCATCGCGGTCGGGTACGAATCGAGCGTGTGGGCGATCCTGACGATCGCGCTCGCGATCTTCGCGTCATCCCTCATTTATGCCGGCACCAATCCGACGTACATCGCCTATGGGGTCGCCATGTGCGGCATCGGCATGCTGACCCTCACCGGCAATAACATCTCGATGGATGTGTTCGGCCCGGTGGCGGACAACGCCAACGGCATCGGCGAGATGGCGCACCTCGAAGGGAAGGCCCGGCAGACGCTGGCGGATTTGGACGCGTGCGGCAACACGACCAAGGCCATCACCAAAGGCATCGCGATCGGCTCGGCGGTGATCGCCGCGGTGTCGCTCTTCAACGCCTACATCACCGACATCGCGCGATTGACCGGGCAAGGCTACGGGCAGGTCGCAGCCCATTTGTCGATTGCCGAGCCGCTCGTCTTCATCGGGTTTCTCATCGGGGGCGCGATCCCGATGCTCTTCAGCTCCCTGACGATTCGCTCGGTGGGTCGCGCGGCGTTCCTGATTGTTCATGAGGTGCGCGCGCAGTTTCAGGATCGAGCCATTTGGGAAGGGAAGAAGACCCCGGATTACGCGCGGGTGGTATCCATCTGCACGCAGGAAGCTCAGAAAGAGCTGATCGGCCCGGGCCTCTTGGCGGTCTTGGCGCCATTGCTGGTCGGGTTGGTGCTTCACAAAGAAGCCCTCGGAGGATTCTTGGCCGGCATCATTCTCGCCGGCCAGTTGCTCGCCGTCTTCATGGCCAATGCGGGCGGGGCGTGGGACAATGCCAAAAAATTTATCGAAGACGGGCACTACGGAGGCAAGGGCTCCGAGTCTCACAAGGCTTCGATTACCGGCGACACCGTGGGCGACCCGCTCAAAGACACGGCTGGTCCCGCCTTGAACCCCTTGATCAAGGTCATGAACCTCGTCAGCCTCCTGATCATTCCGTTTGTCATCAAAGCCCAAGAGGGCGCGCCGTGGGTCTGGGTCATCGCGGCGCTCAGTGTGGCGGGACTGAGTTGGGCGGTGATCCACAGCAAGCGCGAATCAACGATACTTGACGTGCCTGGGGAGCCTGTGAAAGAATGGTCCCACGCTCTGGCGCGGTCGCCAACGGCGACCCCTCGGCCGTAGGGCCGAGGGCCGCTTTGCGGCGGCGCCAGGGCGTGAGATGGGAACATGCGGGAGGCATCCATGATCCCCCCACCTCCGTGCCCCGCCAATGGCGGGGCTGCAAACAGTGAGGAGAAACCAATGAATAATCTTCTGTCGTCTACCGGGATGCATATTGCAACGGCTCCGCCAGAGGCGGAGCCCACGGAGGTGGGGGGATGAACCATCACCTCGTTAAGGTAGCACTCATCGTGGTCGTCAGCGGCTGCGCGGTTCGATTTTCCCAGCGCTCGCCGTGGGATATCCAACAGATTCAAGCCCTCAGCAATCAGCTCGAGCATTTTAAGTCGCTCGCGCAACTCAACGCCGAGGAGGCGCAGCGCCTTCGGGAAGGCAAGGCCCTCCTTGATCGGCGGCTCTCCTCCGAAATCGCCTCCGACGAGGTCTCCGTGGGATTTGATGAGCGCGGGCTCGTGGTGCGTGTGTTGGACCGCGTGCTGTTCGACTCCGGCAAAGCGGCCGTGCGTTCGGAGACGCAAGAAGTCCTGGGGAAAGTCGCAGGGATTCTGACCCAAGAGCTTCTCGAGCAGCCGATCAGCGTGGAAGGACACACCGACGATGTGCCGATCACCCGCTCCGCCTGGAAGGACAACTGGGAGCTCTCCCTGGCTCGGGCTCGCGCGGTGCTGACCGTCCTCGTCAACCAAGGGGTGGCGCCGAATCGGGTGAGCGCCGCCGGCTATGGAGAATATCGCCCCGTCGCCTCGAACGAAACGGACGGTGGTCGTCAGCAAAACCGGCGGGTTGAGATCGTCGTCCTGCCCACTCGTTCAGCACAGGCGGGGGCCGGCACGCCCCCAGGCACCTCGGTGTCGAGCGCTTCGTCCACTTTTACAAAGTAAACAAGGAGACACCGCACGATGAATAAAAAAATCATGTGGGCGCTCATTGGAGCGACGGGATTGAGTATCGTCTTGGCGGTGACGGTCGCGATGGTGGGATCGCAAGTGGATGACCTGCGGCTTGAGCGGGACGACCTGGAGATCGTAGCGGACGAATTGCAGGCTGAGGTTGAGGGGCTGCGCAGTGAACACGACACCCTGAAGAGCGAGCACACGACGCTCAAGAGTCAGGTGGACGAGCAGCTCAAGACCATTGAGCAGCTCAAGGCCGAGCTCGAGCGAACACGCGCGCAAGCGCAAGCAACACCACCGAGCCCCTGATCATTACGACGCCACCCAATAGCGATCACTCGATCAGACTCGATTCCACGAGACTCCCGCAGCATCTTGCCATCATTATGGATGGCAACGGCCGGTGGGCCACGGCGCGTGGGCTGCCGCGCATCCTCGGGCATCGAGCCGGCGCCGAAGCCGTCCGCCGGGTCGTGGAAGGCTGTTGTGAGCTCGGCATCCCGGCGCTGACCCTTTATGCCTTCTCCTGGGAGAATTGGCGCCGTCCTTCTCAGGAGATCCGAGAGCTGATGGAGTTGCTGGTCGAGTTTCTCCAGGGAGAACTCGATCGCCTGCGCGCGAATGAGATTCGATTGCAGGCGATCGGCCGTCTGGAGGAGCTGCCTCCCCCCGTCCTGCATCAATTGCAGGCCGCCATGGCTCAGACGGAGGCGTTTCATCGCATGACCTTGACGCTGGCGTTGAGCTACGGCGGTCGGCAAGAGCTGGTGGACGCGACGCGACACATCGCCCGGCTGGTCCAGCAAGGACGCTTGACGCCGGAGGTCATTGATGAACAGACCATCGCGCAACACCTGTATCGGCCTGACCTGCCTGATCCGGATCTCTTAATCCGCACCTCAGGGGAACAGCGCCTCTCGAATTTTCTCCTCTGGCAGATTTCCTATTGCGAGCTCTACGTGACCCCCACCCTCTGGCCGGACTTTACGAAGCAGACGCTGGTTGAAGCCGTGGCCGCGTACCAGCATCGGCAGCGGCGGTTTGGGAACACGACCGTGAGCGAGGCGACGAATGGCCAATCTGATCCAGCGGCTGAGTAGCTCCTTCCTCCTCATCACCATCGTCTTGGTGACGTTGTTCTGGTTACCGCTCTGGGCCTTTGCCGTGGTCATGACCCTGTTGATCGGAATGGCCCTCCATGAGTTTTTCACGATCGTCCGGCATCGAGGGATTTTGGTGCATCGGCCGTTAGGCGTCATCCTCGGGGTCGTCTTTTCCGGGCTCGTGGCGTGGCGTTCGGTCATCCAACCGACTCAGGTGATGGCCCCGTTCATCGGCGAGGGGGCCACGCTGCTGAATTGGGTGTGGGACATCTTTTGGCCGGTGACGATTGTCATCATTTTCCTCCGGCAGTTGACCCGGCGGAACACCTTCGAAGCCATGAGCGGCTTGGCGACGACGCTCTTCGGCCTGGCTTATATCGCCGGCCTCTTCACGTACCTCTATTACATCCGCGTGTTTAAGGATCAGGAAGGTTTGTGGCTCGTGCTGTTTCTCATTCTGGTCACCAAGATGGGTGACGCCGGCGCCTTGGTGACCGGCAAGCTGTTGGGGCGGCACACCTTGATGCAGCGCATCAGTCCCCGAAAGACGGTGGAGGGATTCGTCGGCGGGATCGTCGTCAGCGCGGCCACCGCGGCGTTGGCCAACTCGATGGTCGTTCGATTGCACGGTTCGCTCTGGTGCGGATTCGGCCTCGGCCTCGTCTTGGGGGTGGTTGCGCAACTTGGCGATCTCGCGGAGTCGCTCATTAAACGCGATTGCCAGGTGAAGGATTCCGGCAACCTCTTTCCAGGGTTGGGCGGGGTGTTGGACGTGCTCGATAGTTTGTTGTTTACCGCGCCGCTCTTCTATGGGTTCCTGATTTATGGATAATCATAGGAAGCAGAGAGCAGGGAGCAGGGAGTTAGTATGAAGCGGGTGGCGGTGCTGGGCTCGACGGGCTCGATTGGCCAACAGACCCTCGAGGTCATCGCCAGCCACCCCCAGCGTCTGTCGCTCGTCGGCCTTGCCGCGCATTCCCGCATTGATCTGCTGGAACAGCAGATTGCCCGGCACCATCCATCTCTTGTCGGCGTGGTTGATGAAGCAAAAGCCGCGCAGTTGGCGCAGCGTGCTTCCCATGTCAACGTGTTGGCCGGAGTCGAGGGGCTCATCACGCTGGTTACCGATCCGCGAGTGGACGTGGTCGTGGTTGGGACGTCGGGACGCGAGGCGCTCACCCCACTGGTCAAGGCGATTGAAGCCGGCAAGCGGATTGCCTTGGCCTCCAAAGAGCTTCTCGTGATGGCCGGCTCACTCATCACGCGGCTCACCCGAGCGCATCAGACGATCTTGATTCCTGTCGACAGCGAACACGCCGCGCTGTTTCAACTACTGCGGGGAATCCCCCGAGAAGAGATTGCCGGCATTGGGGTGACGGGCAGCGGCGGTCCCCTCTGGTCATTCGACGCCACTCAATTGCAGCAGGTGCCTGTTCAGACCGTTCTGCGCCATCCGAAGTGGCAGATGGGACCGAAGATTACGGTGGATTCCGCAACACTCATGAACAAGGGGCTGGAAGTGATCGAGGCCCATTGGCTCTTTGACATGCCCTTCGATCGCATCCGCGTGCTGATCCATCCCCAAGCGCAGGTGCACGCCGTGGTGGAGCTCGTGGACGGGACCGTGCTGACACAGATGAGCGCGTGCGATATGCGCCTTCCGATCCAATACGCCTTGAGTTTTCCTGAGCGCTGGCCGGCTCGGTGGCCCGGCGTTCAACTGCTTCGGCAGTCGCCGCTCACCTTCTGCGAACCGGACCTAGAGCGTTTTCCTTGTCTGCGGCTGGCGCTGGAGGCGGCTCGTCGAGGGGACTCCGCCTGTGCCGTGCTCTCCGCCGCCAACGAGGTGGCGGTGCGCGCCTATCTCGATGAGGAACTCGCCTTTGGAGAAATCGCGCGCGTCATTGAAGAGACCTTGGCGCAACATCAAGCCGCCTCCATGCAGACGTTCGATGACATCCTGGTGGTTGATGCCTGGGCCCGCCAAACCGCCCAACACATCAGTGCGGGATGCAGGATGCAGGGTGCGGGATGTGAAACGGGTCCTCCGCACTCCGCACTCCGCACTCCGCATCGCTTTCTGTGATGTCGTGGCTCATCTCCGTCTCCGTTCTCAGCCTGCTCATTCTCGTGCATGAGTGGGGTCATTTCCTCGTCGCTCGATGCTCCGGCGTGCGGGTCCTGCGATTTTCAATCGGCTTCGGTCCCCGTCTGTGGGGCTGGAAGCGGGGCGAGACGGAGTACGTGCTCAGCCTCCTGCCGCTTGGCGGGTACGTCAAGATGGCCGGCGAGCAGGCCGAGGAACAAGCCCATCAAGCCGGTGAATTTCTTGCTCAGCCGATCGCCGTGCGGGCGCGGATTATCGCGGCCGGCCCGATCGTGAATGCGCTCGTCTCGACCGTAGCCCTCTGGGTCGTCTTGGTCATCGGCTATCCGGAATTGCTCCCCACCGTTGGGAAGCTGATTGATGACATGCCGGCCAAAGCGGCGGGTTTTGAGGTCGGCGATCGCATTCGCTCAGTGGACGGGCAGCCGATTCGGACGTGGGATGAGCTGACCAAGCTGGTCCACCGCTCACCGGAGCGTCCGCTGGCCCTGCAGATTGACCGACCCCTCGACTCCGCTCGGGGTGTCGCCCCGGGGGCTCCAGAGGTAAGACGGCTCTCCTTGACGGTCACGCCCAAGGCGCGCCCGTCCACGGATCCTTTTGGACGGACCAAGACGGTGGGTCTCATCGGCATCGTGCCTCGCGGCGATTTCGAGCCCTATCGGGTCGGTCCCCTCCAGGCCGTGAAGGAGACGCTCCAAAAGGAACTGGAGTGGACGGCGCAAATCGGCTTGTCCCTTTGGGCGTTGGCGACCGGCCGCGTCTCGGCCCAAGAATCGCTCACCGGCCCGATCGGGATTTTGTATCTGACCTCTGAGGCGGCCCGCATGGGATTCGGCGCGCTGCTCTATTTGGTGAGCATCTTCAGCCTCAGCCTGGCAGTCTTTAATGTCTTTCCCATTCCCATCCTGGATGGCGGCCATTTGCTGTTCCTCGTCTTCGAGAAGATTCGCGGGCGTCCCGTGAGTCTGAAAATCCAGGAGCAGGCGACAAAAGTCAGTTTCGCGCTGCTGCTCACGCTGTTCGTCTTCATTTGCATCAATGACGTGCAACGCTTAGGGGTCGTCGATAAGGTGTTGGACTGGTGGCGGAATTGATGGTACAGAGAAGGAAGACGCGGTCAGTCAAGGTGAAGGATATTGTGATTGGTGGGGAGGCGCCGATCTCCATCCAATCCATGACCAAGACCGACACGACCGACATCGAGGCGACGGTCCGACAGATTCGGGCGTTGGCCACCGCCGGCTGCGAGATCGTGCGCGTGGCGGTTCCAACGATTGAAGCCTCCAAAGCGCTGCCGGAGATTCGTCGGGAGTGCGACAAGGTCCCTCTGGTCGCGGACATCCATTTCCATCCGCAGTTCGCCCTCGCCGCCATTGAAGCCGGGTTTGACAAGATCCGCTGGAACCCCGGCAATATCCGCGACGCGAAGCGGGTCAGGGAAGTGGTGGATCGCGCGAAGGAGCGTCACATTCCCATTCGTATCGGCGTCAATGTGGGATCACTCGACCCAGAGTGTGAGAAAGTCTACCCGAACGATCTCGTCGAAGCGATCGTCCAAAGCGCCCTGAAATCAATCCGGCTGCTGGAAGGCTTCGGCTTTTTCGACATCGTCGTGTCGCTGAAATCATCTGACGTGATCCAGATGCTTCAGGCCTACAGGCGGATGGCGCAGTTGTGCGACTACCCGTTTCACCTTGGCGTGACGGAAGCGGGGTTGCTCGATGCCTCAACGGTGAAATCGTCCATCGGCATCGGCTCACTCCTCGCCGAAGGCATCGGCGATACCATTCGCGTCTCCATCACCGGCGATCCGATCGATGAGGTGAAAGTCGCCCAACGCATCCTCTCCTCCCTGGAGCTACGTCGGTTTTCCACGAACGTCATCGCGTGTCCGTCGTGCGGCCGTTGCGAGATTGACGTCGTGGGCATCGCCAAAGAAGTGGAAGAGCGCTTGACGCAACTCGCCCAGTCCGACCCGCGGGCGCTCGAGCTGACCGTCGCGGTCATGGGCTGTGTGGTCAACGGCCCCGGCGAATCGGAACATGCGGATGTCGGCCTGGCCGGCGGAGGCGGGGTCGGCGTCATCTATCGCAAGGGCGTTCAGGTTCGCCGCGTCGCCGAATCCGACATGGTCTCCGCCCTCCTCGCCGAAGTGAAACGAGTTCTTGCCGAACGCGAAGCCGTCTCGCAGCCGGTAACCGCGTAGCTGATGCGCTGGTCTGCTGCCTTCATCCCGACACTTCGAGAAACCCCTAAGGACGCGGAAGCGGAGAGCCACAAGCTGATGCTGCGCGCGGGGCTCATCCGCCGGCTCGGTTCCGGCGCGTATTCCTATCTTCCCCTGGGGGTGCGCGTGTTGCAGAGGGTGAGCGCGATCATTCGCGAAGAGATGACGCGAGCCGGCGCACAGGAATGTGCGTTGCCGGCCTTGCACCCGATCGAGCTGTGGAAAAAAACCGGGCGCGACGCGCTGCTCGGGGACGTGTTGATCCGGTTCAAGGATCGCACCGGCAAGGAAATGGCGTTGGGACCGACCCACGAAGAAGTGATCACGGATCTCGTGACCGAAATCAAATCCCACCGCCAACTGCCGCTCATCCTGTATCAAATCCAGACGAAATTCCGTGATGAGCCGCGCCCGCGCGGGGGCGTCATCCGCTCCAAGGAGTTTCTGATGAAAGACGCCTATAGCTTCGACGTTGACGAGGCGGGACTTGCTCGGAGTTACCAGGCGATGTACGAGGCGTATCAGCGGATTTTCGCGCGCTGCGGCCTCTCGGTCTTGGCCTGCGAGGCCGACTCCGGCGTGATGGGGGGTAGCGTCTCGCACGAGTTCATGGCGCCTGCCGACATCGGAGAGGATACGGC
>JACQRA010000046.1 GCA_016206725.1 Candidatus Omnitrophota bacterium | reverse complement strand
GGTTAGACGGAAAGGACTTCTTGCTCTTTGACTTTGAGGAGGGAGTCGATTTGTGCGATGACGCGGTCGGTGAGCTTCTGGACGGCATCCTGGTTTTTGAACGAGTCATCCTCTGAAATCTGCTTGTCCGCTTTCAGCTTCTTGACCACTTCGTTGGCATCCCGCCGGATCGTCCGGACCGCGATGCGGCCTTCCTCGGCCAGTTGGGGGAGGAGCTTGGTGAGTTGCTGGCGTCGCTCGACGGTCAGCGGCGGAATCGGCAGGCGGATGATCTTCCCATCCACCTGCGGGCTGATGCCAAGATTAGATTGCAGGATGGCTTTCTCGATCTCCACAATCGCGGTGGCATCCCAGGCCTGGACGACCAACATCCGAGGCTCAGGCGCGGTGATCGCGGCCAGTTGCTTGAGCGGGGTGGGGGTGCCGTAGTACGGGACGGTCAGATGCTCGACGAGCGCTGGATTGGCGCGCCCGCCTCGCACCTCGCCGAACTGGCGCGTGACGACGTCCATGGACTTCTTCATCTTCTCTTCGGTGTCTTTCAAGAGTTTCTGGATTTGGGGAGTTAAGACGCTCGTCATCGATTAGCCACCATGGTGCCGACGGATTCGCCGCAGACCGCCCGTCGGATGTTGCCGGCTTGATGAAGATTAAAGACAATGATCGGCAGGTTATTGTCCATGCACAGGCTCACCGCCGTGGCGTCCATGACGTGGAGCCGACGCTTGAGGACCTCCATGAAGCTGACCCGGCTGAATTTCTTGGCGGTGCGATCTTTTTGCGGATCGGCGGAGTAGACGCCGTCCACGTTCGTCGCCTTGAGCACCACCTGGGCCCCGATTTCGATTGCGCGCAACGCCGCCGTGGTGTCGGTGGTGAAGAACGGGCTGCCGATCCCTCCGATGAAGATCACCACGCGGCCCTTCTCAAGATGGCGCATCGCGCGACGACGGATGTAGGGCTCGGCGATCTTGGCGATTTCAATCGCACTCTGGACCCGCGTGGGGACGCCGGCGCGCTCCAGGGCGTCTTGGAGGGCGAGGCCGTTGATGGCGGTGGCGATCATCCCCATGTAATCCGCCGTAGCCCGCTCCATGCCGGTCGCGGAGGAGGTGCTCAAGCCCCGGAAGATGTTGCCACCTCCCACGACGACGGTGACCTCCACCCCGAGATCCTTGACGTCTTTGATCTGGCGGGCCAGCGCCTCCAACACCTGCGGGTCAATCCCGAATCCCAGCTTGCCTTGCAACGCCTCCCCGCTCAGTTTCAAGACGATGCGACGGTACTTCGCCGTCGAGCTGACGCTGCGTGTCGCCGGGCGCTTGGAGGACGTGGCCGTCATGTGGCTTCTTCTCCGAGGCCGAATCGCACAAACCGTCGCACCACGATATTCTCCCCGGTCTTGGCAATCAAGGCGGTGAGATAGTGGCCGATGGTTTGCCCCTGGTCTTTGATGAAGGGCTGCTCCAGCAGCTCCTGGGGGGTCGCGGGCTGCTGCGAGGCCACCTGCATCGCCACGTCGCGGCAGAGCGCCTGAAATTCCGGCAGGCGAGCGACGAAATCGGTCTCGCAGTTGACCTCGATGAGCACCCCGACTCGGCCGTCGTGGTGGATGTAGGATTCGATGCGGCCCAGTTTCGCCGCGCGTCCTTGTCGCTTTTTGGCCGCTTCGAAGCCCTTGCGCTTCAGGTAGTCGATCGCCTTGGCTTCATCGCCCTGGCAGGCGTCCAGCGCAGATTTCACATCGCCGATGGGCGCGCCGGTTTTTTCTCGAAGGCTTTTAATGGCCTCCACGGAGCGGCCCATCGTCACGACTCCACCGCCTCAGATGAGACCGGCTGCGGAGAGACGGGTGTCACCGCCATCGCCTGACGGCGTCCGGCTTCCACGCGATCCGCCATGAAGGCGGTGATCAGCCGCACGGAGCGGATGGCATCGTCATTGCCGGGAATCGAATAGCTGATCACGTCGGGATCGGCATTGGTGTCACAAATCGCCACAATCGGAATCTGCAGCCGATTCGCTTCCCGCACTGCGTTCTGTTCTCGCTTCGGATCGATGATGTAGAGGCACGCCGGCAACCGATCCATGGAGGCGAGGCCCGAGTAGGTCTCCTCGAGGCGCTCAAGCTCGCGCTCGAGCCGGATGCTGTCTTTCTTGGAGAGGCGCGAGAAATAGCCCTCTTCTCGTTGCTTGCGCAGCAACAGCAGCCGATCGATGTTGCGCTTCATCACCGCATAGTTCGTCAGGGTCCCGCCCATCCATCGCGTCGTGACGCAGGGCATACCGCAGCGCGCCGCCGCCTCTTCCACGACCCGCTTGGCTTGCTTCTTCGTTCCCACGAAGAGGACGAGGGCGCCTTTGGCGGCGAACTGCTCGACCGCCTCCCCCGCCCGCAGGAGACGCTGCTCGGTTTGCTCCAGGTCGATGACATGGATGCCTGCGCGGCTTCCGAAGATGAACGGTTTCATCTTCGGATTCCAGCGCTTGGTCTGGTGGCCGAAATGCACCCCCGCATCAAGGAGCTGCTGAATGAGTGGTGAGGCGCCCATGGTGATGAACCCTTACCTTTCTGCGCGTCTCTAACGGGGTATCCTCAGGGCCTAGGCGAGAGATCGCGAGGCGCCTGATGGGATTCTCCGAGCGAGCCCTTCGGCTGAAGGAGCTGCAGCTCGCAGAACCGTCGATACAACGCGCTGGTCTTGAGCAGCTCGTCGTGACTGCCCTGTTCCACAATGCGGCCCTCTTGGATCACCACGATCCGATGGGCCAAACGAACGGTGGAGAGCCGGTGCGCGATCAGGAGCACCGTCCTCTCCTGGCAGATCCGTTCCAACGCTTCGGTGATGAGCCGCTCGGACTGCGCATCAAGCTGGCTCGTCGCTTCATCCAAGATCAGAACCGGGGGATTTTTCAAGATCGCCCGCGCGATCGCGAGGCGCTGCCGCTCGCCGCCGGAGAGGAGACTGCCCCGCTCGCCCACGACGGTGTCATAGCCTTTGGGCATGCGGCTGATAAAGGGATGCGCATTCGCCGCTTTGGCGGCCTCGACAATCTCCGCAAGGCTCGCCGCCGGATTGCCTACCGCGAGATTCGCGCGGACCGTGTCGTTGAAGAGGGTCGTCTCCTGGGTCACCGTGCCGATCTGGCTGCGCAAGGAACTCAGCGTGACATGGCGCAGATCCACCCCGTCAAGCAGGACGCGTCCCGCAGTCGGATCGAAAAAGCGAGGCAAGAGATTGGCCAGGGTGGTCTTGCCTCCCCCGCTGGGCCCGACCAGGGCGAGGATCTGCCCATGAGGAATGGTGAGCGAAATGCCCCGCAGCACGGGCTGATCCTCATATTGAAACGACACCTTGTCATAGACAATCTCGTGTCGAAGCGGCGGGAGGGTCTTGGCCTTGGGATGTTCCTGAATCGTCGGAGGCAAATCGAGGATCTCGAAGACCCGCGTGGCCGCGGCGACGGTCTGCTGATTGACGCTGTGGAGTTTTGCCAAGCGCTTGAAGGGACGAATCAGGAACATCATCGCCGCGAAGAAGGCCGTGAAGGTTCCCAGGGTCATGGAACCGGTTAAGACCTGTCGGCAGCCGTACCAGAAGACGAACGACGCCCCCACGGCCCCGAAGAAATCCGTCAGGGGGGTGAGGAGATTCATCCGTTTTTGAATCTTGCGATTGATCCGGTACGAGCGTTCGTTCGTCGAGGCGAACTTCACCCGGGCATCGTGCTCCATTTGAAAGGCCTGGATGACCTGAATCCCTGTGATCGATTCGAGGAGAGTCGAATTGAGCTGCCCCATGACGACCTGGGCTTGACGGGAGTATTTCTTGAGGAGTCGGCCGATGGAGACCGTCACCAGGGCGATGATGGGAATGACGATCAGGGTCGTGACGGCCAGCTTCCAGTTGATGCGCAAGACGATGGCGAGGTACACCGCGATCTGGAAGGGCTGATAGAGCAGATCGGTCAGCCCCTCGGTGAGAGAGTTCTGGACGATGCCGGTGTCGTACATAATCCGCGACATGGTCGAGCCGGTCGCATGATGGTGGTGGTAATCGAGCGAAAGGGAGGTGAACTTGTCGAACATCTTCTGACGCAGGTCCCGGACGACCCGCTGGGAGGCGTCGCTCATGAAGAACGTCTGCAGGAACTCGAAGAGGCTTTTGAAGAGGAACAGCAAGGGGATGGCCACCGCAAAGATGTTGACCAGGGCGAGCTGCGGCAGACTGTTCAACCACACAATGAACCCATTCAGCCACCCCGGAAACCACTCCAAGGTGGGGAGTAAATGGTTGTTGGCCACCCGGTCGATCAAGGGAATGAAGGCCCCGACCTGGGCCCCATTGAGCAGCGTGGAGCCCAGCATGCACAGCACCGCCACCCCGAAGACACCTAGGTGAGGTCGGACGAATTGGAAAAGCCGTAAGTAGGCGCGCATATAGGGGTGCTATTCTACCACGGAAGTTGACGGCGGGCAACGCCGTCTGTTAGACTCCGAGACATGACCCATTCGACGGTCCGCGTCGCGGTGGTGGGGGTCGGGCATGTCGGCGCCCTCCACGCGCAGATTTATGCCACACTCCCGCATGTCAAGCTGGTCGCCGTCTGCGACCTCGACCAGGCGAAAGCTCAGGCGCTCGCGACACAGCTTGGCTGCCAGGCGGTCGCGTCCCCTGGGGAGCTGAAAGGACTGGCAGAGGCCGCCAGTGTGGCGACGCCTACCTCGAGCCATGCGACGGTGGGCAAGCAGCTCTTGGAAGCCGGCCTCCATGTGTTGATGGAGAAACCCCTTGCGGAAAGCCTGGAGGGGGCCGATCAGCTCATCGACTTGGCGCGCCGCCGGCGCGTCAGCCTCCAAGTCGGCCACATCGAGCGGTTCAACTCCGCCATCCAGGAGGCCAAGCGTCACCTCACCCACCCCCGCTTTATCGAAGTCCATCGCCTCTCGCCGTATCCCTTCCGCGGCCTGGACGTCAGCGTCATTCTCGATGTCATGATTCATGACCTGGATCTCGTGTTGGACGTCGTCGGAACGACCCCGTCGCGCATTGACGCCGTGGGCGTTTCCGTGCTCTCCCAGAGCGAGGATATCGCGAATGCCCGTCTGACGTTTCCAACCGGCTGTGTCGCCAATCTCACCGCCAGCCGAGTCAGCGATGAAACCCTGCGCCGCTTCCGGGTGTTTCAAGAGGATGGTTACATGTCGATTGACTCGAAGGATCAGTCGGTGGAACTGGCCCGCAAGGTTGACCACACGATCCGCCGGGAGACGCTGCCGGTGGACCGACGCCCGCCGCTGAACGAAGAGCTCGCCGCCTTTCTTCACGCCGTTCGCACCTCCACCCCTCCCCTCATTCCCGGTGAGGCGGGCCGACAGGCCCTGGCGCTCGCCCTTGACATCGAGCGCGCCATGCGCCAAACCAAGGGGTGATTAAGTGATTGAGTAATTGAGTGATTAAGCAAAAGATGCTGCGAGCTGAGGTTGTGTTTTCTCAATCACCTAATCACCTAATCACCTAATCACTATCTTATGGCGCAGATTTGCTTCGTGGCGGGCGATCCCTCCGGTGATGCGCGGGCTGCCGCAGTCATCGACGCCCTGAAGCGACGCGATGCCACGTTGACCTTCACCGGCCTTGGCGGGCCGCGGATGCGTCAGGCCGGCATGGACGCGCTTGATGAGCTGACGCAAACCGCCTCGATCGGCCCCTTCGATGCGATCAGACACCTGCAGCGCTTGACCCGCGCCAGGGCGCTCTTGCGCGAACACCTTGCGCGGATAAAACCCCGCCTCGTCGTGCTCGTGGATTTCGGCGATTTCAACCTGCCATTCATCGCCCCCCTCGCCAAGGCCGCGGGATGCCGTGTCGTCTATTACGTCAGCCCTCAAATCTGGGCCTGGGGAGCGTTCCGCCTGCGGTGGGTACGCCGGTATGTGGATCGGATGCTGGTGTTGTTCCGCTTTGAAGAAGCCTGGTATCGCGACCGAGGGATTCCGGCGACCTGGGTCGGCCATCCCCTGGTTGACACCACCAGTTCGGCGATCCCCCGCGACCACGCCGCAGCCGCCCTCGGACTGAATCCTTGGCGCGTCACGGTCGGATTGCTGCCGGGCTCCCGCGCGCAAGAGATCCGACGTCACCTGCCGATGATGCTGGCGGCAGCCTCGCGCATCGCCTGGCGGATGCCCGGGATGCAGTTCGTGCTACCGAAAGCCCCCGGGACGGCTTCGGACCTGTTTCAGGACGCGGTCAGTCATTCGACGGCGGACATCCTCCTCTCGGACCGTCCGATCGAGGAGTGCCTCCGCGTGATGGAGGCCGCCGTGGTCGCCTCGGGAACCGCGACGCTGGAAGCGGCACTGGCGGAGGTTCCGATGGTGGTCGTGTATCGCACCTCGCTGCTGACCTATCTCGCGGCAAAGGCCGTGATCCGTGTGCCGCACGTCGCGATGGTCAACGTCATCGCCGGGAGCGAGGTGGTTCCGGAATACGTGCAGTATCGCGCCACACCGCCACGCATCGCGCGGGAGATGGTGGAGCTATTACGGTCTGATCAGCGTCGAGACGTGATGCGGAGAGAACTTCGGGAAGTACGCGAAGCGCTCGGCCCCCCCGGCGCCGTGGAGCGCACGGCGCAGGCTATCCTTGAGGAGCTCCAGATTTCCCCGTCATGAGCCAGACGCGGCAGGGGGCGTTTTTCATGACGTACTCGACGGTCGTGCCGAACGTGGAGCGGCCGGGCGCGGTGGAGAGCAAGCGCGGCTTGTCTTTCAGGATAATCAGGTCGTAGTGGTCGTCCTTCGCCAGCTCAACGATCGTCTCGCCCGCAAATCGCGATTGCTTGATCTGCGCCTCAACAGGAATTTCATACTCCCGCCCAATGGCTTGCGCCTGTTCCATCATGGAATCAGCCACCGCCAATTTCTCCGGGAAGAACGTGTCCAGCGGCAGCGAGGGGGGGATCTCAATGACGTGCAGCGCGGAGAGATCGGCCCCGTGGAATTTCGCCAGCTTGGCGGCAAACTGAACTGTCTCGTTGATCGAGGAGTCAATCGTCGGTACGAGAATTTTCTTGATGGGAATCTCTTGATAGCCGGGCAGCGTGAGCTTTTCCAGCTGCACTCGGCCCGTCGCCGGCAGCTTCTGCTGACGGCGATACCAGAAGTAACACGCGAGTCCCATCCCCATCCACAAGAAGCCCAGGTTGCGGCCCGCGGGCTTGGTCACAATGACGTCAACCCACACAGCCACCGTCCCTAAG
>JACQRA010000045.1 GCA_016206725.1 Candidatus Omnitrophota bacterium | reverse complement strand
CGTGTAGACGATGCGAATGGCGTCCTTCGGCACCCGCACGGGATGCAGGTGAAGGAAGACGTTCCCGAACACCCGCTGCAGCCTGGTGCGGGGCGTGTCGGTGAAGTAGTGCCGAAAGATCGACTTCCACAATTTTGTCTTTTTGAGGTATTGTTTCATGCCGTCTTATACGGAAGGAAAAAGACGTCCTTGCCCCGTTGGTCCGGACGATTCTCCAGCCGACCCTTGTCAATCACGAGTTGCCCGTCAGGCCCTAACGCGATCTGACATCGCCACAGCGGCTTGGGAGCGGGGCCGGCCAGCACATCTCCCTGGAGATTGAAGTTCGACCCGTGACACGGACACTTGAATCGTCCTTCCGCCTCAAACCAGTTCGGGGTGCATCCCAGGTGGGTGCATCGCGCCCAGAGGCAGTAAAAACCTTCCGGGGTGCGGATCACCCACGCCCGTTGCGCTTTTTTCCACTTCTCGCTGACGCCCAGCGCGTAGTCTTCCGGCTTTCCCGCCTTAAAGAGGAGGCTCGGCTCGTACAAGACGTTGGGAAACAGATACCGAAGATTGGACAACAACCAGCCTCCGAGAAACACATAGAAAAAAGCCCAGCCGACTTTCAAGAGAAAATCACGACGACCGAACCGTTCCTCAGCCCATTCCCAGGTTCCTGAAACTGCGACGTCACCACCCATTCCGCGCGATCCTCACTTTCGTTTCAGCGACTTCTGAAATTCTCGGATGGACTCGCCCAACGCCCGCGCAAGCTCCGGCAACCGCCGCGCGCCCACGATCAACAACACAATGGCTAGGACGAGGAGCAATTCTCCGAACCCGATCCGTCCCATCGTGACCTCCTAGCTTTGTCTTTGTATGGCATACTGTGCGAGTTGGCGATACGTGTCCACCAGCACGACGCCGTCTCTTTCGGCCAACGCGCCCATCGCCTCCTGAATGAAGCGCTGCGCCGTCTCTTGAGCCTTCGCAATGGCACCTGAACGGTTCGCGGCTTTGGCAATCGAGCGCACAAACGCCGGATCGGCCTGCCGTCGGTGCAATGGAGCAAAGAGGCGGCGGCGCTCCGTAGCCGAGACGCTGTGCGCCAAGTAAATGATTGGCAACGACAGCGAACCTTTCTCCAGGTCCGAACGCAGCGTCTTGCCGACACGATGTTGATTGCCGATCAAATCCAAGCAGTCGTCCACAATTTGAAAGGCCATGCCGACGTTCAATCCAAACGTCGTGACGCGGTCAACCGTCTCGCGGCGCGCGCCGCCCACATAGGCCCCTAGATGGCAACACGCCGCCATCAACGAGGCCGTCTTCTCGCGAACCACTTCGAGATATCGGTCTTCGGAGATCTCAAGCTGGTAGCGCGTCTCGACTTCCAGGAGTTCTCCTCGAGACAATTGCTGGCAGACGTCGGCCATGTAGGAGGTGACGTACGGATCGCGCAGCCGCGCGAAGACGGAGAAGGCGACGGCATAGAGGTAATCCCCCATGAGCACCGCCCGTTCGGTCCCGAATCGCTCGTGGAACGTGGGCCGCCTGCGACGCAGCAACGATCCGTCAACGATGTCATCGTGAATGAGGGTCGCCGTATGGACGAGTTCGATGGCGGCCGCGAGATCAACAAGGGCCTCCCGTTGTGTTTGACGGTCGCCGCTGCGTCCCGCAAGGAGCGTCAAGGCTGGACGCAGCCGCTTACCACCTGCGGCAATGAGGTAGACCGACATCTTGGCGATTGGATGTTGCAGCGATGCCAACACGCGGTCCGTCACCCTCGAAAGGTCTCGATCAATTGGACGCAGAATCGCCTCAAGGTTCATCTCTTGTCAGCCAGGTAGAGACTGGCCAACCCGAACGACAACGGGCGATAACGGGCTGACGTTCCGCAGGCCGTCAGCAGCTCAACCATCTGTGACGGGGTTAAGAATCTTTTGACCGATTGGGCTAAATAGGTAAACGGCCAGAGACGTCCTGTCAAGAGCCAACCGATGCCTCGCGCCATCGTCATCAGAAAGAGCCGATACCCTGCACGGACCATGGGGTTCGACGGTCGTCCGGTTTCGAGGATCATGAGCCGCCCACCCGGTTTCAGCACGCGGACCATCTCGGCGCATCCTGTCCGCAGGTCGCTGAGATTTCTGGTCGAGAAGCCGATGATGACTCGGTCAAAACGTTCCGATCGAAACGGCAGCGCCTGAGCATCCGCCCGCACCCAACGCACCGCGTTATTGGAGGAGGGATGCTTGCGACGAGCCCCGTCGAGCATCACGACATTATAGTCCGAGCCGATCACAACTCCTTGATCTTGGAGTCGGCATGCGCACAACAACGCCAAATCCCCTGTCCCGGTACACACATCCAGCACGCGCATCCCCGGGGCAAGACAGCCCTCACGAACCGCTTGCCGCCTCCACCGTTGGTCCAGGCCGCAGCTCGCCAGTCGGTTGAACCAGTCGTAGCGCGGCGCAATCGTGGTAAAGAGCCGATCAACGAACTGCCGCTTCGCGTCACCCATTACGATAAGTAGAATGCCATGGCCTCCAGCTCAATGGCCAAGTCCACATTGCGCAGCAGCACGGATGGGGGGACGTCGAGTCGAGCCGAGGCAAAGTTGACAATCGCCTTGACCCCGCCCTCAATGAATTGGTCACACACCGCCTGGGCCTCATCCGTCGGGACCGCGATCATGCCGATGTGGATGTCACGGCGCTGGACCAAGGCGCTCAGGTGGTGACTGGCTTCGATCGTCAAGTTCCCCATGGCATGACCCACCTTCTGAGGATCGGAGTCAACGGCCAGACGAAAGACGAATCCCCGATCCTGAAATCCCTGATAGGCCAGCAAGGCGGACCCCAAATTCCCGACTCCGGCCAGTGCCACATGCCAGATCCGCCCCTGAATCCCGAGAATGCGCCCTAAGGTGGCGCGCAATCGTTGCACTTCGTAGCCTCGGCCGCTGGTCCCAAACTGGCCGAAATAGCTCAGGTCTCGACGCACCTGCGCATCAGTGATCCCCAAATCCTGCGCCAATCGTCGTGACGAGATGAATCCAACGCGCTGATGCTGACGTTGCGTCAATTCCCGCATATAGAGCGAGAGACGTTCCACGCACGCCTCAGGAATGGACCGCCGCGGACGGCCGTTGTGCAGGCGGCCGTTATGCCGCATAGAGCCTCCGCGCGCGGTCAACGACCTGCTCGATCTGTGATGCGGTATGGACGGCAGAAAGAAACCACGTTTCATATGGCGAGGGGGGGATCATGACCCGCTGAGCCCGCAACCCATTGGCAAAGGCGGCAAATTGCTTCGTGTTCGCAAAGAACACGGTCAGCATCGAGCCGATCTGATTGACGTGCACGGCAATCCCCTGTCGCTGTGCCCCTTCTCGCAAGCCGCTCGCCAATTGATCACCCATCGCCTCAAGCCGTTCATACGGTTGGCGCTGACGCAGCATTTTGAGAGTGGCTAATCCCGCGGCCATCGTGACGGGATGCCCGGCAAACGTTCCGGCATGATAGACGGCCCCGCTGGGTGCGAGCTGGTCCATGATGGCCGCTTGACCCCCGACCGCTCCCACGGGAAATCCGCCGCCGATGATCTTGCCCAGCGTAGTCAGTTCCGGTTTCACCCCCATGGTCTCCTGGATCCCGCCGTCGCGAAGCCGGAACCCGGTGACGATTTCATCAAAAATCAAGACGATCCCATGAGTGGTCGTCAGCGCTCGGAGCCGAGTCAGCCAGCCGCGATCCGGCACGACCACCCCCATGTTGGCAGCCACCGGCTCGACGATCACGCCCGCCAACTCAGAGCCTCGACGTTTCATGATGTCTTCAAGCGCTTCGATGTTGTTGTAGGGCGCTTCCAGTTGTTCTTGCGCAAGGCTTGAGGGCACACCGGCATCCTGGCCAAGCAAGACGTCGCTGTGGCCGTGGTAACAGCCCTCGAAGGTGAGGATCTTCGTGCGCCTCGTCCACGCGCGCGCCAATCGAATCGCCGTCATGCACGCTTCGGTTCCTGATGGAGTGAACCGAATCCGTTCAATCGAGGGGATCGCCTCGCAGATCGCCTGAGCGAGTTGCCCTTCCAACTCAGTCGTCAGCCCTAACAGGGTCCCTTGAGACAACTGTTTCTGGATCGCTGTGAGCACTTGCGGATGGTTGTGTCCGAGGATCAACGCGCCCCATCCCATGATGAAATCGAGAGAGCGACGGCCGTGAGTATCCGTCACCCAGGCTCCACGGCCGCTGCGAAGAATGACCGGCGAGGCGCCCACCCGTCGAAACGCCCGCACCGGACTGTTCACGCCCCCCACAAGAAGACCTGAGAGGGCCTGAGAGGGCCTGAGAGGGCCTGAGAGGGCACAACAAGCCTTCTCTGCCCTCTTCACCTTCTTCGGCCCTCTTCGGCCCTCTTCGGCCTTCTCAATTATTGACATGTCATTTCTCACGCAAGAGTTTGGCGGCGTCTTTGGCCCAGTAGGTGATCAGGATATCGGCGCCGGCGCGCCGCATGGCCACGAGCATCTCGAACCAGGTCGGCCGCTCGATGAGCCACCCTCGTGTCGCCGCGGCTTTCACCATGGCGTATTCACCGCTCACGTTAAACGCAGCGAGGGGATGGTGAAACCGCTGCTTGATGCGAGCGATGACGTCGAGATAGGCCAGCGCCGGTTTGACCATGACGATGTCCGCGCCTTCCTCGATATCCAGTGCGACTTCCCGAAGAGCTTCTTCAGCATTCGCCGCGTCCATCTGATACGATTTCCGATCTCCAAACCTCGGAGCCGACTCAACCGCTTCGCGGAACGGTCCGTAGAATTGCGAGGCGTACTTGGCCGCGTACGACATGATGGCCGCGTTCTCACGTCCCGCTCCATCCAGAGCGCGTCGAATCGCGCCCACTCGGCCATCCATCATGTCAGAGGGAGCCACGATGTCAGCCCCCGCCTGCGCATGAGAGACCGCGGTCTTCGCCAACAACTCGATGGAGGCGTCGTTATCAATCGAGGATGTTTTTGGTTTCACGACACCGCAATGGCCGTGGCTCATATACGCGCACAGGCAGACGTCGGTGATAATCGCCAGCTCCGGAACGCGTGATTTGATCGCGCGGACCGCCTGTTGAACCACTCCATCCTTGGCATAGGCGCCGCCGGCCTTCTCGTCTTTGTGCCGGGGAATCCCGAAGAGCAAGACCGCGGGAATGCGCAGGTCGTGAAGCTCTTGGCATTCTTTCACCACCTGATCCACCGAGAAGTGATGCTGCCCCGGCATGGAGGGAATCGCGGTGCGCACATTGGTTCCGGATCGGACAAAGAGCGGCATCACCAATTGATCCACGGACACGCGCGTCTCACGGATCAACCGACGAAGCGATTCAGACTGTCGCAGTCTTCGTAATCGTTGCTCGGGATACGCCATGGTGTAGTGCGTTCACCAACCCTTCGATGGTCGCCGTGCGAGCTTCTACCGCGACACGCCCACCAGCCTGCCGCACCGCGCGCGACGTCACCGGCCCGATAGAAGCCCATCGGATCCGAGGGATCAGCCGAGCCAACCCCGACGCCCGCAAAGCGCCGACGAGATGCTCCACACAACTCGCTGAGGTCACGGTCACCCAAGACACCTCTTGACCGAAGACGCGCTGCACCCCCTCCACCAACTGTTTCGGAATGACCGTCTGGTAGATGGGGATTTTTATCACGTCCACCCCGGATGCCTTCAGGCCCTGCTCCAACACGTCCCTTGCACCTTTGGCGCTCAGGATCAACGCTCGCTTCCCACTGAGTCGGCGGCGCCGAAAACCAGTCACCAAACCCTCCTGACTAAACGTGTCAGGTTGATAGTCCACATGGATGCCTTGTTGCTCGATGGCCAACGCGGTTTTCGGTCCGATGGCGGCGATGTGCCTCCCAAAGAGAACCCGAAGGTCTTGGCGTTCTTTGGCCAATAATCGTCGAAACCAGTGGATGCCTTCAGGGCTGGTAAAGAATACCCAATCAAACATCTCCTTCTGCTGGTGGGTGCGGCGGAAGAGTCCATTCGATTCAACCGGCGCCAATTCGATCGCCGGCAACGTGATGACGTCGGCCCCTAAGACTTCTAACCGATTGGCCAGTTGATCCGCTCGATCCGCCGGTCGAGTGACGACGATACGCTCTCCGAAGAGCGGCTTGCGCTCGAACCACGCGAGGTGCTGTCGCAATCGCACCACCTTACCCACCACAATCACCGCAGGAGGGCGCACACCGGAGCTTCGGCATCGTCGGACAATCGTG
>JACQRA010000003.1 GCA_016206725.1 Candidatus Omnitrophota bacterium | reverse complement strand
ACAAGCCGTATCTCGTATTTCGTGAGTCGTATTTCGTGAACTATTCACACGAAATACGACATACGATATACGAAATACGATAACATCGGTGACTTCATGGGACGACCAGTGGGGCTGTTTATTACTGGAACTGATACGGGAGTGGGGAAGACGCTCATCGCGGCAGGATTGGCGGCGTGGTGTCGTGCGAAGGGTCTCGACGTCGGGGTGATGAAGCCCATTGCGACGGGTGGGATACGGCGGCAAGATCAGTGGATCTCGCCTGATGCAATGGTGCTGGCTCGTGCTGCGGGGGTGGACGATCCCGTGTCGCTCATCAATCCGGTCTGTTTCCGCGAGCCCTTAGCCCCCTATGTCGCGGCCCAACGAGCCGGGCAATCCATTCGCTGGGATTCGATTCGTCGGGCGTCTGAACAACTGCAAGCGCGACATCGCTTCCTTATGATAGAGGGGATCGGCGGGTTGCTGGTGCCGCTGACTCGACGACACACCGTGGCCGATCTGATCCGAGCCTTCAATCTGCCGGTGGTGATTGTGGCCCGACGGGGTCTTGGCACGCTGAATCATACGCTCCTGACCGTTCGAGAAGCCCAGCGCCAGAAATTACGCATGCGTGGCGTCCTCCTCAATGCCGCCGATCCTCCCACGCGTGACGCCGGCCTGCGTCTGGCCGAGCAGACGAATCCTCACGCCCTGGAACAATGCCTTTCGTACAACAAGGGGACACAAACAGATTTGCGAAATTGTTTGTGTCCCCCATCTTCCATACCGCTGTTGGGCCAGACGCCGTATGAGGCTTCGTTGATGTCTGGGAGCGTTTCGGATTCACGGTGGCGCCATCAGCTTGTGAGGTGGGTGGAACGCCATTGTTCGCCGGTCTTGTTGGAGTGGCTGCTCAGCCTGGGAATGCCGGGACAGGGGACAGCCACTTGAAAACCTACCCCTGATAGGTCATACTCTAGTATGAAAGGAGGAATACCGGATGGGGCATGGAACCGCGAAGGTGGCGATCAGCATGCCGCAGGAGACGTTTCGGTCCATCGAACGGGCTCGGCGGAAATTAAAACTCAGTCGGAGTGAAGCGGTGGTGGACGCCTTGCGCGCCTGGCTGGCCCAACAGCAAGAACAGGCCAGGGTGCGTCAGTATATCGAGGGCTACCAGCGGCATCCCGAATCCAGACGGGAAGCGCGCGCGTGGACGCAACTCGCCACCCCCGTCTTTCGTCAGGACCCGTGGTAATGCGCCGTGGGGAGCTCTGGTGGGCGCGATTCCCGAAGCCTGTGGGGACACGGCCCGTGGTGTTGCTCTCACGGGATGAGGCCTACCGGGTGAGAGCGAGTGTCACGGTGGCCCCGGTGACGACGCGCATCCGCGGCTTGCCGGTGGAGGTTCCCTTAGGTTCCAAGGAGGGGCTGCCACGACCGTGCGTCGTGAACCTGGACTCCATCGGAACCATTGAGAAAGCCCTCCTGACCAGTCGAATCGGCGCGCTCAGTCCTGAGCAGGTCGAGCAGGTCAACTGCGCCATCAAGTTTGCGCTTGATCTACCGTAGCGCAGTTCCCCGGCGCACCTTGTTGACAGTCCGAGAGGGGTGTGCTAGGCTCGTTGCACACAGGAGGTCAGGGAATGGTTTCCAGATCATCAGCAAGCGGCAAGGCGGCGGTCATTGTGTTGGGCATCTTCACCCTGCTTGCCATCGCCGGCGCGGGGGCGGCGGTCTTTCTCCAGATGCAGGAACGGGCGCTTCGGCTCGTCCGAGAGAAAGAGCTGCGCGTGGTCAAAGCCGAGAACACCACGCTCCAAGAACAACTGACTGAGGTGACGAGCGCGAAAGTGCAACTGGAAGGCGAGCTGACCCAAGCCAGGGCCGATCTCGATCAGTTGGCGCAGCAACTGGCCGATGAGCAGCACGCGAAAGACGAGCTCGCCAAAGCGGTGGAGGGGCGCCAGCAAGAGATTGATCGCTTAAGCAAAGACCTCGAACAAGTGCGGACGGAACGTACCCAACTGACCCAACGGATCGCGCAGCTCACCGAACGGCAAAAGAGCCTCGAAGTCGAGCTTAACCAGATCGAGACCGCCAAGGCGGAATTAGAAGACAAAGTGGTCGAGCTGTCGCAGGATCAACCGACCGTCGAGCTGGAAAAGGTGGTGGTGACGGACGGCGGGGTGGGAGGATCGTCAGCCTCGTCAGGGGGGACGGCGGGGCAGGTGGTCGTGGTGAATCGAGAATATGATTTCGTCGTGATGAACCTGGGGAAGAATCACGGTCTGTCGCTCGGACAGGAGTTCCAAGTGATTCGTGACAACCAGATCCTCGGGCGGGTGAAAGTGGAAAAGATTTATGACGAGCTCTCGGCAGCTGCCATCCTGCCGCAATCCAAAAAGGAGTCCATTCGAGAAGGGGATTCGGTGAGAGCGGCGCTGTGAGAAGAGTAAGTAGTAAGCAGTAAGTAGTCAGTGGAAAGAAAGAAGACAAGATCCCCCGAGGAGGGGGATTTTTTGTCACCGGGTGCATCCTATGAACGTGACGATTCGGCGGGGTTCATCGATCCGCGGTGAGATGGCGGTGCCGGCGGACAAAGCGATCGGTCATCGAGCCGCGCTGTGCTGTGCCCTCGTTGAAGGGGTGAGCGAGATCTCGCCGTGGCCTTCCGGGGATGATTGTCAGCGGACCCTCGGCGCGTTGCAAGGCCTCGGTGTCGCGAGTGACCGGCTGCCTCACGGCATCCGCGTGCACGGCGTGGGCTTGAGCGGCCTGCAGCCGCCGCGCAGCGACCTTGACTGCGGGGAATCCGGCACAACGATCCGCTTGGCGGCCGGGCTGCTGGCTGGCCAGCCCTTCGAAAGCCGATTGACCGCTTCAGCCTCCTTGTGCCAGCGACCCATGCGGCGCATCGCGGAGCCTCTCACGCAGATGGGCGCACGGATTGTCGGAGCATCCAACGCGGAACTCCACCCGCCGCTCCACATCACCGGACGTCGGCCGCTTCGCGCGCTGCGCTACTCGATGCCGATTGCCAGCGCCCAAGTGAAATCCGCCATTCTCTTAGCCGGCCTCTCGGCGGATGGGCCGACGACCATCAGCGAGCCGTATCCGACGCGCGATCACACCGAACGGCTCTTTCAGCGTCTGGGGATTGATCTCCATTGCGAGCAGGCAACCCTGACGCTGAAGCCGCCACGAAAAGCTTTGCATCCTCCTGGTCGTCTGCTCATCCCCGGCGATGTCTCAAGCGCGGCGTTCTTCATCGTGGCGGCGACGATGACGCCGGACTCCGTCTTAATCATTCGTGACGTGGGACTGAATCCCACTCGGAGCGCGTTCCTGACGGTGCTCCGGCGCATGGGAGCGTCATTGGAGGTGAGCGTCGAAGAAGAGGCGTGGGAGCCTCGTGGGACGATTCGGGTTGTCTCGGCACCGTTGCACGGTACGACCATCACAGCCCATGAGGTTCCACAACTGATCGATGAGCTGCCGATCTTGATGGTGGCGGCCTGCGCGGCCCAAGGGGCGACGACATTTGAGGGGCTGGAGGAGCTTCGGGTGAAAGAAACGGATCGGTTGCACTCGATGACGACGGGGTTGCGTCAGCTTGGCGCACAGATCACGCCTGACGGGCAGGCAGGGGTGAAGGTCGCGGGGGGATCGCTGCGAGGCAACAGCGTTGAGAGTTTCAACGACCACCGGACGGCGATGAGCCTGGCGGTGGCCGGCTTGATTGCTGAAGGCGAGACGACCATTCAGGGCGCTGAGTGCGCGCGGAAGTCCTTCGGAGAGTTTTTTGAGGTACTGGCCAGCGTTCGTCGCGGTTGACAAGCCGTCGACGGCTTGCTAGGATAACGCGAACGACACCCCCATGCTGAAACGTCTTTTGCAACGAGGCTACACGCTCGCTCAACGAGGGGTCAATTCATTTCTTGGTCTGCTTTCCAACGATCTCGCCATTGATCTCGGCACCGCGACATGCCTGGTCTATGTGAAGGGGCGGGGGATTGTGTTGTGCGAGCCTTCCGTCGTCGCGGTGCAGCGAGGATCGATGAAAGTGCTTGCGGTGGGGGAAGAGGCCAAGCGGATGATTGGCCGCACCCCGGGCAACATCTCCGCCATCCGTCCGATGAAGGATGGGGTCATCGCGGATTTTGAGGTGACGGAGGCGATGTTGCGGTACTTCATTCAGAAAGCCCAGCCCCGCAAAATCAACAAACCCCTGGTCGTTGTGGCGGTCCCCTCCGGCATTACCGAGGTGGAGAAGCGCGCCGTGCGCGACTCGGCCCTGCGAGCCGGCGCGCGCGAAGTGTATTTGGTTGAGGAGCCGAAGGCGGCGGCGATCGGCGTGGGACTACCGGTCCATGAGCCTGGTGGGAACATGATCCTCGACATCGGCGGGGGCACGACCGAGATGGCGGTCATCTCGTTGGACGGCACGGTCGTTTCACGATCGATCCGTGTGGCCGGCGATGAGATGGATCAAGCCATTATCGAGCACCTGCGCAAGGCGTATAACCTGATGATCGGGGAGCGCACCGCCGAAGAAATCAAGATTCGCATCGGTTCGGCCTATCCGTTGGAGGAAGAGCTGACGATGGATGTCCGCGGTCGAGACCTCATCACCGGTCTTCCCAAGACGATCACCGTGACCTCCGAGGAAATTCGCGAGGCACTCTCCGAGCCCATTCGTCTGATTGTCGAAGCCGCCCGATCCACCCTCGAGAAAACCCCTCCTGAGCTGGCGGCGGATTTGATCGATCGAGGGATCGTCTTAGCCGGAGGCAGCTCGTTGTTGCGCGGATTGGACAAACTCTTAGCCGAGGAGACGAACTTGCCGGTGCATGTGGCGGAAAACGCCATGACCGCCGTCGCCCTCGGGGTTGGCAAGGGGTTGGAAAACATTCGGTATCTGCGCAACAAGGTCGCCATCTCAACCAACGGTCAAGAACGTTAATCCGTCGTCCCACCCTCGTCGTTCTTCTCGTCGTCCTTGGAGCCGCCGTTGTTGTTCATCCCTTCCGAGGTTTCCTCTACGCCGTCGTTCGCGCGCCCTTGACCGTGATTCAGTCCGTCGCTCAAACGGTGGCGTGGTTGCCTTCCTTGCCCTCACTCTCCCGTGAGCAAGCCTCCCTTCGTCAAGCCCTGACGGCGCGTCAACTCGACGTCATTCAGCTTCGTGAAACACTCAGGCATCTAACTCAGGCGGCTCGTCTCAACGAAGCGACGACTGGAGCCGGTGTGGTGGCGTCGATCCTTGGCAGGAGCCTTCTTCCCACCGAGCACGCGATCCTCCTCAATCGAGGTCAGAGAGACGGCCTGATGTCCGAGGCGATCCTTGTTGATCGTCATGGTCTCGTCGGCCGGATCCTGCAGGTCCATGCCGCGACGAGCACCGCCATCCTGCTGACCGACTCCACTCACCGGGTCGCCGGCTTACTGTCGCGGTCTCGAGAGGCGGGGTTGGTGATCGGCACAGGCGGCACGCTCCTTGAGTTCATCTATCTCGATCTGGATGCGGAGATCCAAGCCGGTGATGAGGTCGTGACGGCAGGGATTGGAGGTCCGTTTCCAAAAGGGATTCCCATCGGCACGATCGTGCGCATCGAGCGGGATGAGCGGCAAGCCTCGACGAAAGCGTGGATTCGTCCGGCCGTGAAGTTGCGCCAACTCGAAGAAGTCCTATGTCTGCCACCCGCAACATCAGGAACAGCGCGTGAGGACTAGTTTCTCGAAAACGAAATACGAAATACGAGATACGCTTCACGATTGTGGACATGGACCTGATCAGTGTGACGAGTGGGGTGATACTGCACGTCGCGCTCGGGCGATGGGTGTCCTCGCCGTGGCTGGTGCCTGATCTGACCCTGGTGGGTCTCGTCCTGGCGTTGGTGCGCGTCCTTCGTCAGGCTCAGGATCCCGAGCGAAGTCGAGGGAGGGGAAAACCACGAATGGTGAGCGGCGTCGAATCCAGGCGAACCGTCTTCGTCGCCTCGCTCCTCGCGGCGGCCTTGACGTTCCACCATCCCTTCCAAGCGGCCGCGGCATACGGCGCCCTCGGGTGGGGGATCAAGACCTTGCTGTCCCGCGTGTGGTCGCCAGCCGTAGGGTGGCAGCCGCCATCCGCCGAAGGAGGAAAAGCGGCTCGTGGTGTCTTGCCGCTCATCACCATTGGCGTGGCAGAAGCGCTGCTCCTTCTTGTGCTCGGAGCTCCCTTCGTCCTCGCCGTGATGCGATGGATGGTGACGTGCGCGTGTGGCTGGCTGGTAGCACAGATGACGCAGATACCTAGAAACACACCACAGATACCACAGATTAATTGCTTCTGTGGTATCTGTGTCATCTGTGGTGTCGTGCTTTTATCTGTGCTATCTGTGTGATGTGATGACGCGATTGATCTGGTTACGGCGAATCCTTTGGCTGGGGCTTGGCCTTCTGATCATTCGATTAGCCCAGTTGCAGCTTGTTGAGGGAGCGATGTACCGAGACTTAGCGGAGCACAATCGGATTCGCGTCGTCCCGCAATTGGCCCCTCGTGGTCTCTTGCTGGATCGGACGGGACGGCGGCTTGCGACCAATGTTCTCTCGTTTCGGCTGGCCATGGTCCCTCAGGAAACCCCTGATCCATCGGCGGTGTTCACGCATCTCAGTCGCTTGACCAACACGCCAGCCGCTGAACTGTCACGGACGTTTACGCGGCAACGCACGCTGCCCTTTGTGCCGGCTCCTGTGCTGGCCAATCTCCCGAAAATCGAAGCCCTTCGGATTGAAGAAGTCCGCGGGAAATTGCCGGGGGTGTTGATCGAGCCGGTCGTGACGCGTGCCTATCCTCTGGGGGAGACGGCGTCGCATCTGATCGGCTATCTTGGACAACCGAGTGCCGATGCGTTTCCGATCCTCAAAACCTACGGCGTGCGTCCCTATGATCTCGTTGGTCGAGCCGGCCTTGAGTGGCACCTTGACCAGTTGTTGCATGGGCGATCCGGCGGGGAGCTGATTGAGGTGGATCATCGGGCGCGTCAGCGTCGCCTCCTCGGCTTTCGCCAACCTGTTCCCGGGGAATCCGTGACCTTGACCATTGATGCTCGGTTGCAGGCGCTCATCGAACGATCCTTTGGATCACAAGCCGGCGCCTGCGTGGTGCTCAACCCGTCCACCGGGGAAGTGCTCGCCATGGTCAGTCGGCCGGGCTTTGATCCGAATCGCTTCGCCGAGCAGGATCAGTCGGCGATCCAGCGATTCCTTGACGATTCCGGCTCTCCGCTCATGAATCGAGCCACGAGCGGCGCGTATCTGCCCGGCTCGATCGCCAAGCTCGTGACGGCCATCGCGGCGCTGGAGCATCACGTCATTCAGCCTGAATCGACCTTTGAATGTCGAGGGGCTCTTCGGATCGGCGATCGGGAGTTTCATTGCTGGAAGCGAGATGGTCATGGGCTCATCTCGCTCCATCAAGCCATCCAGCAGTCGTGCAACGTCTACTTCATGCAGGTTGGAAGGCGAGTCGGCTTGCCGCGTCTTCGGGCGGAGTTCGCTCAAGCGGGATTCGGCCATCGGAGCGGATGGTTGATGGATGAGCAGCCAGGTCATCTGCCCTCCGGCCGACTGACCGAGGGGGAAGTTGCCCTGTTAGCGATCGGCCAGGGACAAATTCTCGTGACCCCCTTGCAGGAGGCGGTCATGGTCAGCGCCATCGCCAACGGCGGGCGACTCGTCACACCGTGGGTTGTGGCGGAGGTTGGGGGGCATGCCATTCCGCCGCCGGGCAGTCGGCCATTGGAGGTGTCGCGCCGTTCGCTTGAGACGCTGCGCGCCGCGATGATCGCGGTCGTGAACGACCCTCAGGGGACAGGCTTTTCGGCTCATAGCGACCGTGTTCGTATTGCCGGAAAGACCGGTACCGCTCAGACACATCTGCCGGGACACACCCACGGGTGGTTTGTCGGATTCTGTCCTGCCGACGCGCCTCAGCTTGCGATGGCGATCGTCGCTGAATATGGTGGATCCGGCGGCGGATTGCCCGCCTCCATCGCCAAGGGGATTTGTGAATTCGATGCGTAGTCAAGATGATCGGCTGCTCTGGGGTGTCGCCATCGCACTCTCCCTCATCAGTCTCGTGGCGTTGCGCAGCGCGTCCGCGACCCTCAACCCATCACTCGTGTGGCGTCAGGCGGTTTGGGTGGCGGTGGGAGCCTGTGCGGGTTGGTTCGTGTCACGCGTGGCCTACTTTCGTTGGATTCATGTGGCGGTACCGTTCTATGCGCTGAGCGTGCTGTTGTTGGTGGTCGTGGAAGCGGCCGGGACGATGAAGTTGGGGGCTGAACGGTGGTTGACGATCGGCGGCTTGAGCCTTCAACCCTCAGAGGTTGCGAAACTCGCCACAGCGTGCATGCTGGCGAGATATCTCGGATCGCGCCCCTCGCCGCTTTCGCTTCGCAGCCTCGTCGTGTCAGGGGCGCTGGCGTCATGGCCTGCCGTGCTCATCCTCGTCCAGCCTGATCTTGGGACCGCAACGATTCTGTGGGCCGTGTGGTTTGGCACGGCGTGGGTGGCCGGCATGAGGCGTCGTCACCTGGCGGGGCTCTGCCTCTTTGCCGTCGCCTTACTGCCCGTCGGCTGGCATGTGTTGAAAGACTACCAACGGGCTCGACTCCTGGTCTTTCTCAATCCGCACGTCGATCCGTTGGGTACCGGCTATACCATCATCCAGTCCACCATTGCCATTGGGTCGGGGCAATGGGTGGGGCGTGGTTGGATGGCGGGGACCCAGAATCAATTAAATTTCTTGCCGGAACGTCATGCGGACTTCCTCTATTCCGTGATCGGCGAGGAATGGGGCTTTCTAGGCTCGTGCGTCGTGGTGGGGCTCATCGGGTGCTTGATTTGGCGGGCGGTTCGGATTGCCGTGAAGAATTCCGAGCGCGAGGGTCGGATGTTGGCTGCCGCGCTCACCTCGTGGATCGGCTATCAGGCCGTCATCAACATGGGGATGGTGATGGGCCTCGCACCGGTCGTGGGGATTCCATTGCCGCTGGTCAGCTACGGTGGATCGGCGATGGTGACGACGTGGATGGCCATCGGGCTGTTGCAGAGCATCCACCGCTTCGGCATCCGGTAGGGGTCAGACACCGGTCACTGGTGTCTGACCCCATTTTTGCACGTTGGCACTCTTACACATTTGCAGAAGTGCCCTTGATGCTTTTGTCGCCGATATGATATAGTTCAGAGGTAATCGTTTGTCGCACCCCGCCCCGCCTTCATGGTGGGGAGGGGCGGGGTCGAAGGGCAAATCCGCCGTGAGGCGGAGACGCAAAGCCACGGGCCCCCCAAGTTTTGGTTCGCACGGCGGACCCAAACAAAGCTGGGGGGTAGCCAAGCTACCAAACGACGATGACGCACTCTCATCACTCCTCCCTTTCGACCAACTCCCAACACGCCCACCGCGTCATTGCCTGCCTGAACCGCGACCAGGTGGATTTTTT
>JACQRA010000043.1 GCA_016206725.1 Candidatus Omnitrophota bacterium | reverse complement strand
GCCTCGCCGGTCTGGGCGTATGGCGCGTGGGGGTATGGCATGCTCCTCCTGCAGGGCCCTCGTCTCCTGGAGTGGTGTGGTCTTGAGGGGATGATGGAAGCGGCAACCGGCGTCAACCAGTGGCTCCAAACCTACGGGCCCAAGGTCTATTGGGGGTGGGCTGCCGTCTTCTTGGGTTGGGTGTGGCGGCGATATCGGCGCCACGAGCCGGCTGATCCCCGACGGGAAGGATTGGTGTTTCTCCTCGGCCTCTATGCCGTCAGTCCTGGTTTCGGAGTCCAGTGGCTTATTTGGGCGCTGCCATTCTGGCTGCTGGTGAATCGCCGAGCCGCGGTTGGCTACAGCCTCTTGGCGGGGTTGTTCCTCGCCGGCATCTACTGGCAGGCCGGTCTCAACGCCACGTACGGTCTTGAGTCGATTACGGCGAATCTCGCGTTGTTGCAACGGGCGGATCTCGTCGGCGTATTGCTGGTCGGTGTGTGCGGGCTGCTGACGTGGCTGTACTGTGTACGGGCGGCATGGCGACTCGCGTGGGTCCGATGACTCTCAAGCCGTTGTTCTGGGTCGTGGCGACCGGTGTCCTCGTCCGCCTGGCTGTCGTCATACTTGACCCGCTCCCGGAGGGGCTTGGGCGGTTGGAACCATCGGTGATCGCCGAGCATCTCAACGCCGGCCGGGGGTTTGTGTATGAACAGTACGGGACAGAGTACCGCGCCTGGAAAGAGCCGTTGTACGTTGTCCTGCTCGCACAGATCATGCGGCGCACCGGTGATTCGCCGTGGCTGGTGATGGGAGCGCAGTGGCTCTTCGGTCTGGGCACGGCGTTAGGGATGTGGTGGGTCGCGCGGCGCCTGCTTAGCGATTCGACCAAGGCGACGCTGGCCGGGATGTTGACCGCGGCCAATCCGTTCCTGGTCTACTACGACACGCACTGGATTCACCCCTTGAGCCTCGATGCGCTGTGTTTCGTCCTCGTGATCGGAACGATCCTCATGGCGGCCAAAGACGACGCGAAGGCACGACACCTCGTGTGGGCCGGCCTGACCATGGGGGTCGCGCTCTGGCAGCGCGCGGCGCTGTTGACGGCCGGCCTGTTCGCGTGGTTGATAACGGTCGTCACGACGCCGCGCGCGCGTCGCCTCACGGTCACAACAAGGGCCGCGATCTGGCTCGTGGTGGCGATGGCAGTCATCTCGCCGTGGCTCATGCGAAATGTCCGCCTGTTTCATCGTCCGGTGTTCACGACAGACTTTGCGCATATCGTGTGGCTAGGGAATAACCCGTGGTCCAATGGCACGTACTCGGACGTGGAGGGGCGACGGGTCATCGTGCACGCGGATACCGCCTTTCTTGCCAAGTTGGAAGGTGCGTCCGAACTGGAGCAGTCCGATCTGTTCTGGGTGGAGGCGAGGCGGTTCATTCAGGACCACCCCGGGCAGTTCGCGCTCCTCGTGGGGCGACGCCTGTGGGCGTTTGTGTGGTTCTCGCCGAATGCCGGCATCGGGTATGCCGCGTGGCAGGGAACCCTCTATCGGGCGGCGTATGCCGGCCTACTTGCCCTTGGTCTCGTGGGTTTCTGGGGCTTCTGGCGGCGGGCGGGACCGGAGGCTCGTCGTCGAGCAGTACTTCTTGGAGCCGCTGTGGCGGGACTGGCCACAGTGCATAGCCTGACGGCGATGAACATGAAACACCGTCTGCCACTGGAATTGGCGCTCGCGGTCTTCGCCGCCGAGGCGCTGGTCTGTCGCATTTCACCACGGGAAGCGTGATGCTGAACGGGAAGAAGATCATCGTCGTGATGCCGGCCTACAACGCCGCGAAGACGTTGCAGCAGACCTACGAAGAGATCCCCCGCGAGGTCGTGGATGAAGTGATCCTGGTGGATGATTCCAGTCGGGACGAGACGGTGGCGGTGGCGCGGCGCTTAGGGATACGGCATGTGGTCCATCGCGAGAACCTCGGCTACGGCGCGAACCAGAAGACGTGCTACCGTCTCGCGCTGGAGATAGGTGCGGACATCGTCATCATGTTGCACCCCGACTATCAGTACCCTCCACAACTGATCACCCCCATGGCAGGGATGATTGTCTCCGGGCTCTACCACGTCGTGATCGGCTCACGCGTCCTCGGCCGTGGCGCGCTCGCAGGAGGGATGCCGCGCTACAAGTATGTGGCAAACCGTGTCCTCACCCTGATTCAGAACCTCTGTTTAGGGCGGAAGCTGACGGAGTACCATTCCGGCTACCGGGCGTTCTCTCGCGAGGTGCTGCTCAGGTTGCCGCTAGGGGAGAACCATGATGACTTTGTCTTTGACAACCAGATGCTCCTCCAACTCATTTATTTCGGCTATGAGGTCGCTGAGATCACCTGTCCGTCGCGCTACTTCGAGGGAGCTTCCTCGATCAGCATGCGACGAGCCACTGTCTACGGCTGCAGGGTCCTGTGGACGACAGCGCAGTACCTTATCGCTCGTGCTGGGCTTGGTCGGCCGAGAATCTTCCGTCGCGATGGGAGGCGACTGTTTGATGCACATGCGGACCATGTCGCCGATGCCGGCGGCGTCGGCGAGCTTCCGCTGCCCGCTCTGCGGGACTGATCGCTCAACCCCCCGCCAGACACTGGGTGAGTACACCCTTGTCCAGTGCACGGGTTGCAATTTGTTGGTCAGGTTGCCCGTTCCTTCACCGGCGGCCCTGCACGTCCTCTACAGTTCGCGCTACTACGGGGGAGTCGAGGCGGCGCGGTTTCGCACCGCGATCGGCACGTGGCTGCGGGAGGTGTTCCGCTGGCAGCGGGCGCGCCGTCTCCGTCGGGCGCTCGGTGGACTGGCCGGCCGTCGTGTGCTGGATATCGGGTGCGGGCGTGGGCAGATGCTCGCCTGGCTCCAGCACTGGGGAGCGGAGGTCTACGGGACGGAGCTCTCCCAGGCGGCTGCCGACGAAGCAGCGAGACGGTTGGGGCCGTCGTCCGTCGTGGTCAACGAGCTTGCCGAGGCAGGGTTCCCGGACGGCTGGTTTGATGCAGTGACCGTGTGGCACGTGCTGGAGCATGTCCTAGATCCTGTCGCGCTGTTGCGCGAGGTGGCACGGGTCGTGAGCCCTGACGGCTTTGTGTACGTTGAGGTCCCGAACGCTGGCGGGTGGGCCGCACGGAGATTAGGCAGGCGCTGGCTGGGCTACGATGCGCCCCACCATCTCGTGCACTTCACACCCGAGACCCTGCGCCTGGCGGGAACCAAGGCCGGTCTGGTCGTCGTCAAGGACGTGCACTTCTCGTGGGAATACAGCCCTGTGACCTTGCTCCAAAGTCTGCTGAACGCTTGGCTGGGTGGGGAACACATGTTGTTTCGCGCGCTGAGCCATGAACAGCACGATGGGAATCTTCTCAGACGGACCAAGTGCTGGCAGGTCGTCGTTCACGCGGCAGCGGGTATTGCGCTCATGCTTCCCGTACTGCTCTGGAGCGTGTGGCTGGGATGTCGTCGTGAAGGCGACACCGTGGGGATGATGTTTCGGCGGATCAGTCGGAGACGAGAGGAAGCGGGGGAGCCGTGACGGCTGTTGCGCTGGGCGGTTCTGATTGGAGTTGGCTGAACCCGAACGAGGCGTTGTCGAGGTAGACCAGCGGCTGCTTGGCCTCGACCTTTCGCGTGATGTCGATGATCAGCAACACGCGCGTGGCGTCTTGGTTGACCGTGTGCTCAACGGTCACGACCTGCCATGTCTCCGTGGGATCCTGGAGGCAGGCGCTGGAGAGATCGATTCCGTCGTCGATGCGCACGCAGGGAGCTCCAGATACCGTCGAGAGCGCCCACACGGAGGCCCTCAGCCGGCGGTTCACAAACCAGAGGAGCAGCTCCCCAGGGATCTCTTGTCGGACATTGCCGCAATGACCCTCGCCATCGCAAGACATTTTCACTGCGGCCTCGCCATGCTGCACGAGCACCGTCTCCTTCTTGATGACCTTCCACGGGCCGACTGTGAGCGACGAGAACCACACCTGGAGTACCGGGTGCTCCGGTGCGTCCCACCGTTCGAAGGAACCATTGTCAAGCAACGGCCGGTGGCTGAACGTGGCAGGGGTGAAGACCGACGAGAGGGTTGACGGGAAGGCTAACGGGTCAGCCTTCTTGGGCAGCTTGCTCGTGAGCAAGAGCCGCGTGCGGTTGATCGTGCGGTTGACGAGGAGGACCGCACGGTTAAGGTGTGAGAGTGCTGCTCGTATCAGCGGAGCGCGTGTGGGTTCGTCCAGCACATAGTGCAGCGCAAGGACGAGCGCCACACATCCCACGATCTTCTTGAAGGCCACGGTGGCGTTCCTCTTCATCAGGCGTCGTATTCTACCACACGGGCTCTGAAAACGGGAGGAGGTCGTCCTAGATTTTGTGAAGCGGGTTTGCTATGATGAAGTTTCTCCTCCATGACGCAAGAGAAGATTCTCCGAATTGCGACGCGACTGAACATCGGCGGTCCGGCGATCCACGCGGCGCTGTTGACCACGAGACTGAATCCCAGCCGTTTTGTGACGTGTCTGGTGGTTGGCGAGCCGGACGTCACCGAAGGGGATTTGAGCGGACTGGTCACCCCCGGGTCGGCTCGGCTGATTCGCGTGAGGAGCTTGCGCCGGCCGATCCGGCCGTGGGCTGACTTCCTCACATGGTGGCGATTGTGCGGCATCCTCTGGAAGGAGCGTCCGTCCATCATCCATACGCATATGGCCAAAGCCGGCGCACTCGGCCGGTTAGCCGGTTGGTGGTACAACGTCTTCGGCCAAGGCCGCCTTGCGGGCCGGCGCGCGATTCTCATCCACACCTTTCATGGCCATGTGCTGGAGGGGTATTTCTCCGGCTGGCTCTCACGGATCTTTCTGTGGGTTGAGCGGTGGCTGGCTCGCCGGACGGATTGTCTCATCGCGGTCAGCCCGACGATTCGAGACGACTTGCTCGCCAAGGGCATCGGCCGGGCAGAGCAGTGGCGGGTTATTCCGCTTGGGTTGGACCTGACCACCCTCAGTGCGCTGCCCGTTCCCAATGGCTCGAAGCCGATTCGATTCGGCATGGTCGGCCGCCTGGTGCCGGTGAAAAATCCGCGCCTCTTTCTCCAGGCGCTTTCGCGCCTCCTGCAGGCCGAGGCGGGCGAGGCGGCATCCGGGGTGATCGTTGGTGATGGACCGTTGCGCGAGGCGCTTGAGCGTGAAACATCCCAGATGCGCTTAAGCCATGCGATGACTTTTACAGGATGGCAGCAGGATCTCTGCTCGGTCTATCGCCAACTCGATGTGGCCTGCGTGACCTCCTGGAACGAAGGGACACCGGTGTCGTTGATTGAGGCGATGGCCGCCAGCCGCGCGGTGATCGCGACGGACGTCGGCGGGGTTCGCGATCTATTGGCCGATCCGTCGGAGATCAGCGAGGGCCCCCCGCGCGGCAGCTTCCAGGTCGTTCGGCGAGGCGTGCTGGTGCAGGCGGGAGATGCGGAAGGATTCACGGCGGCCATGAGGAGGTTGGCTCAGGACACGGCCTTGCGGCAGCAAGTGGGAGCCGCCGGCCGGACGCATGTCGTGCGGGCGCATGCGGCCGAGCGGCTCTTGCAGGATGTCTCGGCGCTCTACGAACAGCTCCTCGGAGAGGCGCGATGCAGGCGTTGATTACCGGCGGGGCGGGCTTTATTGGTTCGCATCTTGCTGAACGACTGCTGCAAGACCAGCACGAGGTCACCCTCCTGGACAACCTCTCCACCGGCCGCTATGAAAACATCGCGCATCTCGACGGCCATCCGCGCCTTCGCTTTGTCGTCGGGACGATCCTGAATGAATCCCTCGTGGATAAGCTGGTCGAGCGTTGCGAGGTGGTCTTTCATCTGGCCGCGGCGGTCGGGGTGGAGCTCATTATCCAGAAACCACTCGACTCGTTGATGACGAACATCCGAGGCAGCGAAGTGGTCCTGGAGATGGCGCATCGCTACCGCAAGAAAGTGCTGATCGCCTCCACCTCGGAAATCTACGGGAAGAACATCAACGGGCCCTTGCGCGAGGATACCGACAGGGTCCTGGGCTCTCCGCTGAAGAGCCGGTGGAGCTATTCCACGTCCAAGGCCGTGGATGAAATCCTCGCGTACGTCTACTGGAAAGAAAAAGGCGTTCCCACGGTGATCGTGCGTCTCTTCAACACGGTGGGGCCTCGGCAAAGCGGCGCCTACGGCATGGTCATTCCTCGCTTTGTCAGTCAGGCGCTCAAGGGGGAGCCGCTCATGGTGCACGGCAGCGGCAAGCAGTCCCGCTGTTTCCTGCACGTGACCGACGTCGTCAACGCCTTGGTGAAACTGATCGATCATCCCAAGGCGGTGGGTGACGTGTTCAACCTCGGCAGCCAGGAAGAGGTCACGATTGAAGCGCTGGCGACCCTCGTCATCCGGTTGACGAACAGTTCGTCGCGCATCGTCCGCGTCCCCTATGAAGAAGCGTACGAAGAAGGGTTTGAGGATATGCCGCGGCGCGTGCCGGACACCAGCAAGGTTCGCGAGTTGATCGGGTTCCGTCCCACGATGCATCTGGAGGAAATCATCCAGAGTGTCGTGGAGAGCATGCGCCAGCCACTCCCAACCCCTGCCAAACCTCCAAGTCCCTGATGGATCTCCTCAATCGTCTGATGACCGCCGAGACGGCGAACGCGTTCGTTCGGGTCGGAGCGGCCGGGCTGAGCGCGTTGCTGATCACGCTGTTGCTCACACCAATCGTCCGGCTCATCGCCGTGCGCTGCGGCTGGATCGTGAAGCCGGTGCCCTCGCGCTGGGGCCGGCGCGTCATCGCCCGGCTCGGGGGTGTGGCGATGTACGGGGGGTTCGTGGTGACGGCCGTCGCGTGGATACCCTGGGACGTCTCGTTGTGGGCGCTGGTAGGCGGCGTGACTCTCGCCGTACTCGTCGGACTCATCGATGATTTCTCTCGGATCCCTCCCTCGGCCAAGCTGTTGGCTCAACTGCTCATCGGTTGCGGACTCGTCCTCAGCGGGATTCGACTGGCCCCATTGCCATGGGCGTGGCTGTCCATTCCACTCTCCGTTCTGTGGTTTGTCTTCGTGATGAACGCCTTCAACCTGCTTGACAACATGGACGGCCTCGCAACCGGCGTGGGGGCGATTGCGGCGGGGTTCTGCGTCCTGCATGCCGTCCTGACGGGCCAGTGGGCGGTGGCGACACTGGCGAGCATCGTCAGCGGCGTCTGTCTGGGGTTCTTGCGCTACAACTTTCCTCCGGCCAAGATCTTCATGGGCGATTCCGGCAGCCATCTGCTGGGCCTGAGCCTGGCGGCGGTGGTGTTGATGGAAAGCCAACCCTCCTCGACGCAGTTGCTGAGCATTCTGGCGGTGCCTACCCTCGTGCTGGCCGTGCCGATCTTTGATACCTGCTTTGTGACCGTGCAACGCATGCTTCATCAACGGCATCCATTTACCGGAGGCGTTGATCATATCTCCCATCGGTTGGCGATCTTGGGGCTCAGCCCTCGGCAGACGGTGATCGTGCTCTATGGTGCGAGCCTGATGCTCGGCATCCTCAGCGTGCTCTCCACGCGCTTGAAGCCGCTGTCGGTGATGGCGGTGTGGGTGCTGGTGCTGAGCGCACTCATCGTCATTGGTCGTTACTTGGCTCGGGTCAATGTGTATCGCTTGCGCTCCCCAGGCGCCGCCGCGGTGGGTGTGGAGCATCCGCCGGTGACCTTGATTGACACGATGGTCTTGCACAAGCGCCGGCTGGTTGAGATCCTGGTGGATTTCGGCATCATCAGCAGCGTCTATGTGGTGGCGCATCTCTTGCGGTTCGAGGGGACGCTCAGCCCCCATATCCAATCGCTGGTCGTCCGCGCCCTCCCGGTCATCCTCGTGACGAAACTCCTCTGTTGTGCAGGATGCGGGCTCTATCGCAGGATCTGGCACCATCCCGACCTATCTGATCTGGTGGCGATTTTCAAAGCGGTGTCGCTCGGTTCGGTCCTCTCCTCGATCATCCTCCTGTATCTCTGGCGCTTTGAGGGATACTCCCGGGCCGTGCTGATCATTGACTGGATGCTCTGTCTCCTGGCGATCGGAGGCTCGCGGGTGGTGGAGCGTTTCTTGGATGAGTGGATCAGCGCCGCCAGTGATCAGGAGCGGATGCCCGTCTTGATCATTGGGGCCGGGGAAACCGGCGAGCAGGTGTTGCGATCCCTTCAGCTGCACGGCAAAGGCATTCGCCGAGCGGTCGGCTTTCTGGACGATGATTGGCGTAAACAGGGTAACCAGCTCCACCGCGTTTGCGTGCTGGGGACGCGAGCCAGGCTCGCGGCGTCGCTCGACGACTACCACGTGCGGGAGGTGCTCATTGCGATCAACGATCCGCCTGGTGATCTCCTCCAGCACGTGCGGCAGTGTTGCGAACCTCGCGGCATTGGCTGGAAGGTGGTCACGGCGGGTGTCACGGACGCTGCCGTATGATCCCACCACCTGCAGCTAGCCTGAAGGGCTCCGCGCAACGCGCAGAGCCGCCGTCGGCGGATGCCGCAGGTGGTGGGATGAATCGCCTTCGGCACGGCGTCGCACTCGTCCAAGAAGGCAGCCTGTACGCGCTGTTGTTGTTCTTGCCGTTCTCGAAGGCGGCGCTTGAGGTCGCCTTTGGCGGTCTGCTCATCACCTGGCTAGTCATGCGCCTTGACCCCAAGACGCGCGCCCAGACCCTGTGGCGTAAGCCGCAACTCCAACCTCTTCTGTGGGCGGCCGCGGTCTTCCTCTCGATCTGCGCGTTGTCCACCCTCGTCAGTACCGATCTCACCTTGAGCCTCAGAGGGCTCACGAGAAAATGGCTGGAATACGTGGTGTTGTTTGCGATCGTGACGGACGTCGCGAGTCAGCCTGGGGTGGCGCAACGGAGCCTCCAGGTCCTGGTCGCTTCCGCATGCGTAGTGGTGTTCGAAGGCGTGACGCAAGAACGCTACGGCAACGGGTTCTTCCGCGACTACCGTCTGGATTTTTTCAGGCGGATGACGGGTCCATATGAAAATCCGATTGACTTGGCGACGTACCTGATGGTGATCATCCCGCCGCTGATTGTCTACATGTTTCTGCGGCATGGGGCGGCGCGATGGCGTGTGGGGGCACTGGCACTTGCTGTCATCCTGTGTTTCGCGCGGGCCTCATCGCTCGGCGCCTGGATGGGACTGGGGATCGGTCTGATGGTGATGGGCTGGGAGAAAACGGCTCTGCGCCGTTATGCCGTGAGAACGCTGGTGATGGCCATCGTGCTGGGAGGGGCGTTTCTCGTGGGGAGCGGACGCGTGAGGAGCGCGCTGTCGCTCTCGGATATCGGAAAACAAGATCGATTGGCGATGTGGCAGTCTGCGTTTCGTATGATCGGTGATCGTCCGGTCCTGGGTCAGGGGGTCAACACCTTCATGGCGAACTACCTGGAGTACTGGGTCGGCGGAGAGCGGTCGCCCCGGTATGCCCACAACTGTTATCTGCAGATGGGAGCCGAGACCGGGCTGGTTGGGCTCTGGGTATTTCTCTCATTCTTATGGAGTGTAGTCGGCTTGTGGTGGTCTGCCGTTCGCCAACGCTTGGACGGCTCAACCGGCGTCCTGCTGCTTGGATTGATGGCAGGCCTGGTGGCATTTCTCATTCAGGCGGCGGTTGATACCAATTTCTACTCGCTGCGTCAGGCGTTCCTGTTTTGGACCTTCGCAGGGATCGCGACAGGGCTCGCGGCGGGCCATGGTCCGCAGCCGTCACCCTCCTCCGCTCTTCGAGCTTCGGAGCGGCCGCTACGAAGCCTTGGCGAAGCAGGGTATGGCAGGCTTGGTCAGAGCGCCTAGGCCGTCGTCGCGACGACAGATTGTCTTCGTTCGCACCGATCGACTGGGGGAGACGCTCCTCAATCTCCCGGCGATCCGTGCCCTCCGCCAGGCGTATCCCGACGCCCATCTGACACTGATCCTTCATCCTTCCCTCCAGGAACTCTTCGTCGGCCATCCGGATGTGGACGAGGTGATCCCAGCGCCCGTCAGTTCGGGAAGTTGGTGGCGCGATGCATGGCGCTTGAGCCGGTTGTGGCGGCGCTGGCATCCGGATGTCATCGTGATCTCCAATCCCAAGAAGGCTTACCATCTTGGGGCGTGGTTGGCCGGGATCCCCTGCCGCGTTGGTTGGAATCGTAAAGGGGGATGGTGGCTGACTCACCGTCTCGAGGATCGGAAGAGACTTGGCGAGCGTCATGAAGTGGAGTATAATCTTGATCTCGTTCAGACGCTCGGCATTCCCGAGGCTCCCCCTGCAACACCGTGGCTGCCGGTGGGCGACCAAGAGGAGCAGCGCATCTCGCAACTTCTTGGGCAGTGGGGAGTTCCTGCCAGCAGCCAGTTGCTCGCTGTTCATCCATGGACTTCGAATCCCCGCAAACAGTGGCCGGTGGATCAGTTTCGAGCGCTCATTCAGCGGTTAACCCAGACCGGTGCGATCATCGTGGTGATTGGAGGTTCTGAGGAACAGGGACAGGCGGCGGCGTTGATGGAGGGACGTCCGGGAACAGGCCGGGTGGTGAATGGCGTGGGGCAATGCTCGCTGCGCGAGCTTGCGGCGTTGTTGAAGCGGATGCGCGTGTTAATCTCGAACGATAGCGGGCCCATGCATCTGGCGGCGGCGGTCAAGACCAAGACCGTGGCACTCTTTGGCGCGTCGGATCCTGCGGCAGGGCCCAGGCGATGGGGACCGTATGGTGAGGACCACGTCGTGATCTGGAAACCCTCGATGGACGCCATCACCGTCGAGGAAGTCTTTGCAGCCGTCCAACATCAATTAAGATGAATGGTCACGGGTGACGCGGTTGAGATTTCGCGAGCCAGCGAGTGGACAGGGGTGACGCGGAGCGGAGGC
>JACQRA010000042.1 GCA_016206725.1 Candidatus Omnitrophota bacterium | reverse complement strand
ATCTTGCCCTCCGGCGTTCGGTTAAAAGGCAGGCCCATGTGCTCCAACTCGTACACGACCTTGATCGCTTCCTGGCACATGAACTCCACCGCGTCTTGATCGGCGAGATAATCGCCGCCTTTGACCGTATCGAACATGTGCCATTCCCAGCGATCCGGCTCCAGGTTGCCCAAGGCTGCGCCAATGCCGCCTTGCGCGGTTCCGGTGTGGGAGCGGGTCGGATAGAGCTTACTCACCACCGCCGCGGAACAATGCTTGGAGGCTTGGAGCGCGGCCATCAGGCCGGCGCCGCCGGCGCCCACAATGACCACGTCAAATTGATGCCGAACCACCGGCCGTTTCACCATGTTCTAGCGGAGAGCGGGCTTGAAGAACAGCACGACGTAGAGCCCAATCAGGAGGAAGACGGCACCGAGGCCATACAAGGCGCGGATGAGCCACCGATGGCCCCGCCAGTGCGCGAGGTAATCATCCAGGAGAATGCGCACGCCGTTGAGGCCGTGAATCATCGCCAGCAGCAGGAGCGTTCCGTCGTAGGCGCGCCAGAACCATCCGGCGTAGCGACCGGCGACGAAGTTGTAGTCAATGGCATCCACATTGTTGATCAGATGCATGATGACCAGATGCCCCAGGGCGAGGAGCAAGAGCAGCAAGCCGGAGAGACGCATGAACAACCAGGACCACAGCTCAATGCCTCCGGCAGGCTTGGGGGTGGCGTAGGATAAGCTGCGAGACATCAGCGTTCCACCAGGGGCTTCACCATCAGATACGTGACGGGAATCATGATGACGACGAAGGCGATCATCTCCACGTAGAACAACTGCCGCTGGATGCGCGTCAGGTCCGTCCAGAAATCGATCAGGATGATCCGCGCGCCGTTTAACGCGTGGAAGAGCACCGAGGCGAAGAGGAAAATTTCTCCGATGCGAAAGACCGGCAGGCGGTACAGCGCGATGATCGAGTTGTAGTGCTCAGGACCGAGGACGACCAGGAAGGTGTCGAGGATGTGCGCGAGCAGAAACAGCAGCACCCCGACACCGGTGATGCGGTGCAGCGCCCATGAGACTTGTCCGACCCCGCCGCGATAGATGGTCATTTCTCCACAGCCCGAAAGGCGCGCTGGCGCTCGGCGCACTTGTTGCACCGCCCGCAATGTTGACGCCCTCGCGGTTGAAGGCATGAAAAGGTCAGATGCCACGGTTGGTTCGAACCGACCACATGGGCTTTCGTGAAGCGCCTTAAGGGCGTCATGATCTGAATCGGCTTGCCCAACGCTTGTTGGAGGCTGTTGCTCAGTTGACGAAAGAAACGAGGTGTGGCGTCACCAAATGGATTGCTCCCCAACGTCCCCAAGGCCAACCGACCAATGCCCCGTTGCGACGCGTAGATTGCGGCAACACTCAGCAAGAGGACGTTGCGGCCCGGCAGATAGACCGCCGCATCGCGACTCGTGCGGGATGGCACGGAACCTCGACCGACGCTCCAGTGACGTCCATAGATGGAACGTACCGGCAGCTCAAGGATAACCAGCGGACGTAACCGAGGATGCCGAAGTTCACCAAGCCACCGACGCAACCACCACAACTCTGCGGATTCCCACCGCAGTCCGCATCGAATGTAGACCGGCACCACTCGATCGAAAGATCGCAGAAGCCGGACCACCAGCCCGAGACTCTCCACCCCGCCGCTCACCAACGCCACGACGCTCCTACCCATGAAGCCCCAGCCTAACAAGCGACCCGTCAAAAGTCAATGACAAGCCCCCACCGCCGTGTTACACTCAACCTCCCCAGCCCTGGGAAAGGAGGCTTGCGTGATGGTTTCCCGGACCAGAACGCGGAGTCTGTTGCTTCTCGTCGTGGTCGCCGTGTCCTTCGCGGCAGGCTCTTCCAGCCGCGCCACCGAGGCCGCCCAGTCCACTGAGTCCCCGCCACGGTTACAGATCACCCGCGAGAAGGGCCAGCTTGTCCTCTCCTGGCAGGGTGAGGCCATGCTGCAAGCCACCGACGATCTCAGCAGCGCCTGGGTGGATGTGCCGGAGGCCCGCTCACCCTACACCGTCTCGCCGGCCTCCGCCCACCGCTTCTACCGCCTCCGCGCCCCACCGCCCGCCAAGCCCCTGCCGACGGTCACCCTCACTGCGCCAGTGTCGGGGACGATCTTTGCTGCGCCAGCCACGATCACCCTCCGGGCCACGGCCACGGCGGTGGAGGGGACGATTACCGCGGTCATCTTCTTCCGCGACACCCAACCCTTGGGGCTGGTGACGACGAGTCCGTATGAATTCGTCTGGTCCTACGTCCCGATCGGCACCTATGCGCTCCACGCGGAGGCCGTCGATAGCCACCGCGTCACCGGCACCAGTCCGCCCGTGACCGTGGAGGTCATCGAGCGGACGGATTTCTTGCAGAACGGCTCCTTTGAGACGTGGCGCCCTGGCACGAACCTGCCAGACGCCTGGCTCACCAGCACCGGCGGGGTCTCGCGGACGACGACGGACGTCAGAGTCGGGCAGGCGGCGGTGGTGCTCAGCGCCAACGAGTCGCACGGCGCGGGCGAGGTCCTCGACCAGCACCTCTTCCAGTACCTCTTCGACATCGCCGACACCCAGCACGCGGACTGGCGGGGCAAGACGGTCACCTTCAGCGCGTGGGTGAAGACGACCACCCCCAACCGGGTGCGCGTGTGGATCAACGACGGCTCTCAAAATCCCTGGTCCTCCTCGCCGGCTCATACCGGCAGCGGCGCGTGGGAGCGCCTGGCCGTCACGCGCACCCTGAGTCACGAGGCCACCCGGCTCTGGGTGACGGTGTACATTCAGGCCGGTGCGGCGTACGTCGTGACGGTGGACGACGCACGGCTCGTCGTGGATGGGTCGACCGCTCGCCCACCAGCTACTGAGCCCGGTTCCCCAGCGCTTGAGGTGTTGATTCCCGCCTCGGGCGATACCGTCACCGGAGCCGCTGAATGAATCCACGCAGGTTGCTGGCAAGCTTCGCGCTCAGTGTTGTTGTGCTTCCAGCAAGTATCGCGTTGGCCGCCACTGAGAACGAACCAGGCCCGTTTGTTCGCGCCCGTTGGCAAAGCGTATCTCCGGATGGACGAATCGAAGCTAGGGAGGCAGTTGACCGGAATGCTGGCCGGACAACGCTGTCCTTTGTCGAGCGGAGTAACGGGCGGATGATTTGGAGTACAACCTACGCTTCTCCAGCGCCAAGCGACCGATATCAAGGAAAAGCGACTTTCTTCAGTCCGAATAGCAAAACGGGGGTCGTCGAAGACACAGTGAAGCATCAGACCAACAGGCCCCTAGCGCAGTACTTGTTTGTCAATCTTGATACCGGGCAGTTGATCTTTGCCGTGGATGATCTTTTCGGCAGGTACATTTACGTCGATTTCAGTCCTGACGGTCGCATTGCGAAGGTGGAAGATCTCAATATGAGTGTGTCCGAGAATTATCGGGGGTCACGTGTTGACTTCTTTGATCTTGAAGCAGGGGGTAAGAAGTTATTCAGCATGACGTTCGACGGCGATTCGATATTCCGTCAAGTCACGGCTCAAGTGGCGTCCGATCGACGGAAAGTCACAGGTATGGT
>JACQRA010000041.1 GCA_016206725.1 Candidatus Omnitrophota bacterium | reverse complement strand
GACGCAAGACCGCCAACCTCGTCGTGACGCTGGCATACCGAAAGCCCGGAAATTGTGTGTATACGCATGTGCATCGGATCTCGAATCGATGGGGCTACGTCCGGACCAAGACGCCGGAGGAGACCGAGTTTGCGCTGCGCAAGAAACTGCCTCGTCGGCACTGGATCATCTTCAACGACTTGCTGGTCACCTTCGGGCAGAACCTGTGTCATCCCACCTCACCCTGGTGCAGCCGTTGCCCTCTGGAGAACGTCTGTGCCAAAGTCGGAGTGACACGCTCGCGCTGATGGTGTAAAATCGGGGACACAAACCATTTTTTAGAACAAGATGGGATTAACAGTTCGAGATCTTCCGGCATCCGAGCGGCCTCGCGAACGATTGATTGCGCGAGGCGCCGAGTCTCTCTCCGATCAGGAGTTGCTCTGCTGCATCTTGGGACGCGGCATCTCGGGCGAATCCGTCATGATCACCTCGCAGCGGCTCTTACGGGAGTTCGAATCCCTCCGAGCGCTTGCCGAGGCCTCCATCGAGCAATTGGCCAAGGTCCGAGGCATTGGTCATGCCAAAGCGGTTCAGTTGAAAGCCGCGGTTGAGTTGGCGAGACGCGTGAGCAGGCCGCGGGACGATCGGCCGCCTCTCATCGAAACGGTTGAGGCGGCCGACCAATGGCTTCGGCCCGCCCTGATGGACAAGAAAAAGGAGCACTTCGTCGCGTTGCTGCTCGATGCCCGCCACCATCTCATTCGGCTCAGTCCCATCGCAATCGGCAGCCTCTCGGCCAGCCTCGTCCATCCCCGTGAGCTCTTTAAGGAAGCCATCGCCGCCTCGGCTGCCGCGGTGATCATCGCGCACAACCATCCCTCCGGCGATCCGGAACCATCCGACCATGATCTCGTGCTGACCAAACGGCTCGTCCAGGCCGGCAAGCTGTTGGGCATCGAGGTGTTGGATCATCTTATCGTCGCCTCGCGAGACACGGTCAGTCTCAAGGCTCGCGGCGTCATCGGTTGAACCAGGAGGACCACATGAACGTATCTCGTATGTCGTATTTCGTATTTCGTGGATCGTTGTCTCTGCTTTGCCTTCTGCTTTCCACCTTCCACTTTCTCCCTTCTGCCGGGGCAGCCGCGGCACCCCAGGAGCTTCAAACGCCTCCCACGCCATCCGGGTGGGTTATCTTCGAGAAGCTCGGTCGCGGCCTCGGCAACGTCGCCTTTGGCTGGGTCGAGCTCCCCGGCACCATCGAACGGCAATATCGAGAGCACGACGCGCCGTCGAGTTTTTTCAGCGGTCTCTTCATCGGCTTCGCCAAAGCCGTCGGCCGAACAGCCGTTGGCGCGTATGAGACCGTGACGTTCGTCGTTCCTCAAGGACCGATCCTTCCTCCGCTGACCTACTTCAAGCGAGAACACCCCGATTGGAAGCTTCCCAAATAGGTGCATGATCCCACGCCCTACGGTTACTGCCACAGGCAGTCCTGCGCACTGCGCAGGGCCGTTAGGCCAACCGCAGGGCGTGGGATGAAACACCTGCTGATTGTCGGCCGTCCGGGCGTGGGCAAGACGACGTTGATCAAGCGCTTGACGGAACCGCTCCGTGGGCGCCGCATTGACGGCTTCTACACCGAGGAGCTCCGCGAAGAAGGGCAGCGGTTGGGATTCTGGCTCAGCAGTCTCGACGGGCGCCAGGCGCTGCTGGCGCACCGCGAGATGGAGAGCCTCTATCGCGTCGGATCGTACAAGGTCAATGTGAGCGTCCTTGATGACTTGGCGGTGGGCATCATCCGTCGGGCTCGTCGCGAGGCCCTCGTGTTGTTCATCGATGAGATCGGCCGGATGGAGTTGCTCTCTCAAGCCTTCCAACGCGCGGTGGAAGAGACCTTGGATCGCGGCCCTCGCATCATGGCGACCGCCGGCGTCCAACACCTGCCGTTTCTGACCGCATTGAAGCGGCGACGAGATGTTGAGCTGATCCCGCTCTCCAGCGGCAATTGGAAAACCATCTTCGGAGAGCTGCGCGCTCGTCTTGACGCGCTCTGCGATGAGGACGAACGGATTCAGATGATCCAGCGCCAGGCCGATCGGATTTGCCAAATGATCGTCGAAGACGACGTGCCGGCCATCGACATCGAGATTCAACAAGCCAAGCTGCGCGAGTCCATCGCGCACTCGTTTCCGGAGCCGTCCTCGTTGTACCATCTGCTCTACGAAAGCCGTTTCCGTCGTTTGTGGAATCAGTTCCGACACGGACGGGGACTCTAATTCGCTCCACCCTCATCCTGACCCAATCCCACATTGAGCGTCTCATCGACATGAAGACGGCGATTCGGGTCATTCGCGAAGCCTTCAAAGCCCAAGCGCGCGGGGAAGCCGCCATGCCGCCCAAAGTCTATCTGAATCTTCCAGGCTACGGCGATTTTCGCGCGATGCCCTCTGCATTGACACGTCCTGCGGTCTGCGGAATCAAGTGGGTCAACGTCCATCCCAACAATCAGCGCAAGGGCCTGCCGACCGTCATGGGAACCGTCGTGCTCAATGACGCGGCCACCGGATTTCCATTAGCGGTGATGGACGGCCTGAGCGTCACCCGCCTGCGGACCGGTGCGGCTGCCGCCGTGGCCATCGATGTTTTGGCGAGATCGCCCGTGGCTCGCGCAGGATTGGTGGGATGCGGCGCTCAAGCGTTCGACCAATTAGTCGGACTCTTACAGGTACGCCGCGTCCATCAGGTGAAGGTGTGGGGCTATCGGGCAGGGGAGGCGGCGCGCTTCTGCCGTTGGGCCAAGCCGCGTCTACGCGCAACCCTTGTGCCGGTGGCAACGGTGCGCGCCTGTGTCAAGGATGCCGACATTGTCATTACCATCACGCCGTCACGACGTCCGCTCGTCAAACGCGCGTGGGTCAAGCCCGGGGCGCATGTCAATGCCATCGGAGCCGATGCCCCCGGTAAGCAAGAGCTTGATCCGAAGATTCTGCGCGATGCCGTGCTGATCGTGGATGAGCCAATTCAAGCCATGCATGGCGGCGAGATCAATGTCCCGTTGAAGAACGGCCAGCTCAACCGTCGGGACATCGACGGCACGTTGGGTGACATCCTCATTGGCCGTATGAGGGGCCGCACGCGATCCGATCAACTCACCGTCTTCGACTCCACCGGCCTGGCCGTCCACGACGTCGCCCTCGCCCACGCCATCTACCGCTCCGCCTTCCGCCGTCACCTCGGCCGCCCCGTGACTTTCTTTTCAACTTCTCGCTTCTAACTTCCAGCTTCTAACTCGTTGTTGGTTTGACCAGTCGTAGGGTTTCCGCTAACATAAGAAGTTCTATGTCGCCTCGTCGGAATTTCCGCCAATTGATCGGTCCGGATCGCACGGGTCACTTCGGCCCGTTCGGAGGGAAGTTCGTGCCGGAAACCTTGATGGCCGCGCTCGATGAGCTGGAGTCAGCCTTTCACCAGGCGCAGCGCGATGCCGCCTTCCGACGGGAATTGGATAGCTATCTTCGACAGTATGCAGGCCGTCCGACCCCGTTGTACTTCGCCAAGCGGCTCAGCAAGACCCTCGGTGGCATTCGTGTGTACCTGAAGCGCGAGGATCTGCTCCATACCGGCGCCCATAAGATCAACAACGCCATCGGCCAGGCGCTGTTGGCCGTGCGGATGGGCAAGCGACGCATCATCGCGGAGACCGGCGCCGGCCAACACGGGGTGGCGACAGCGACCGTCGCGGCGCATTTTGGGCTGCAATGCGATGTCTTCATGGGGGAAGAGGATACGAGGCGGCAGGCATTGAATGTCGTGCGGATGCGTCTGCTGGGTGCTCGGGTGATTCCGGTAACCAGCGGGACCAAGACATTGAAAGATGCGTGCAATGAAGCCCTTCGCGATTGGGTGACGAACGTCCGCACAACCTATTATTGTCTCGGCTCAGTGGTCGGCCCGCATCCATACCCCCTGATGGTGCGTGAGTTTCAATCGGTTATCGGCCGTGAAGCGCGACGGCAAATCCTGCAGCGTGAGGGGCGATTGCCGGATGAGCTGATCGCCTGTGTGGGGGGCGGGTCGAACGCCATCGGACTGTTTACGCCATTCGTCAAGGATCGGCGGGTGCGCATGATCGGGGTGGAAGCCGGTGGGAGAGGCCTGCGTCCGGGTGAGCACGCAGCCACGCTGGTGAAAGGCAGCCCGGGCATCTTGCACGGAGCGCGCAGCCTCGTCCTGCAAGATCGTCATGGGCAGATCTTGGAGACCCGCTCGATCGCCGCAGGGCTCGATTATCCCGGGGTGGGGCCGGAGCATGCGTTCTATCAACGCACTGGCCGCGCGAGGTACGTGGCGGTGACGGATCGCACAGCGCTCGACGGCTTCCACCTGTTGTCACGAACCGAGGGAATCATCCCTGCGCTTGAGCCGGCCCATGCCATCGGCTATCTCCAACAGATCGCGAAGCGCTTGCCGAAACGGCAGCTCATCATTCTCGGCCTGTCGGGTCGAGGGGATAAAGACGTGGAGACAATAGCAAGGTATCTGGAGAAAGCTTGAGAAGATGGGGGCACTGTCCTCAGTTGAGGGGTGACGCGGAGCGGAGGCCCCCGCTGCCCGCAGCCGACGACGCGCGATAGGCTGCGGCGCGGCGAGGACAGCGGGGTCGCGCAGCGACAGGCCCTGTCAAACTTGACCCCCACCTCATCGGGGAAACGCCTCCCGCAATCCGCCGTCCACGGTCAGCACGCAGCCGGTGGTTTTGGCTGAGCGCTGCGAGAGGAGGAAGCAGACCGCCTCAGCGACATCGGAGGGTGTCACGCGGGCTTTTAACAAATTCCGCTGTTGGTAGTACGCCTCCAGTTGATCAGGGGGCAAGCGATACGTTTTGGCGCGATCCGGCCCGATGGTCTTCCAGAGCCCCGATCCGTCAAAGACCCCATCGGGGTGGACGATGTTCACGCGGACGCCGTGCTCGCCGTTTTCAATCGCCAGGATGCGGGCCAGCTGGGTCTCTGCGGCTTTCGCGGCGCTGTACGCGCCAAACTCCTTGCCGGGAGCCGGGACGTTCTTTGAGGCGATGAACACCAAGGCTCCGCCTAACCCTTGCGCCCGCAACCACCGCACCACGCTGCGCGCCACAAGAAAATGTCCTGTGGCGTTGACGGCGAGACTGCGCTCCCACGCCTCACGGGAAAGCCGGTCAATCGAGGAGACTGTTGCGATGCCCGCGTTCGAGACAAGAAAATCGATCCCTCCGAAGGCGCGGATCGTCTCATCCATCGCTCGCTCAACGCTCTCCTCCTGTGTGACGTCCATCACCACGCCGAGCGCCCGTCCCGCCACCTCGACTTTTCGCGGTGGAAGGCGGGACCCCGCCGGAGGCGGTGACCGACGTCCGGCGCGCTGATTGATCTCCTGCGCCAAAGCGACAACCGCCTCGGGCTGGAGGTCCGTCACCACGACCGACGCGCCGCGATCAACCAGCATCTGCGCGATGCCGCGCCCGATGCCACCGACCGCACCGGTCACCAAACCCACGAGACGAGACAACTCCGCCTCGGCAGGAGCCAGCGAGAGCTTATAGAGTTCAAGCGGCCAGTATTCCACCCCAAACGCCTCCCGCTCGGATACCGAGGTGTACCGTCCGACACTCGAGGCGTTTCGTATGATCGCCATGGCGTGCTTGTAGATGGTCGCAACCATCGCCGTCTCGGTCGCATCTTTGCCCGTGGTCAACATGCCCACGCGAGGAACCAAGATGACCCGCGGATACGGATCGAGCATCGTCTGGTCCTGATGGTGATACCGTTGGAAATACCGTGCGTGGGAGGCCGCGTAACGTGCAAGCTGTGCGACGACGTCCTCCCTATTCTGAACAATGAGCGGCAGGCGTTTGGTGCGCAACATGTGATCGGGAGTCGCCGGGCCGATTGAGGCGAGCTGCGGCATGCGTGAAGCATTCACGAACTCCAGCACCTCAGGACTGTCATCGTATGTCAAACACATCCGCTTGGACTGACTGATGGTCCGTCGAATCGCCGGTAACCACTGACGCAACCACGCCATCCGCCGCCCGTCCGGTAACGTCGTGTCACGCGAGGCGGACCACCGGCGGCGCCGTCGCTGCCTCGCCAGATACCGTTCAGCCAGTGTGACGTAATGTACGGTACGCCGGTAGCTCGTTTGACCATCCGACCCCCAGGTGATCAAGCCGTGCTGCTCCAGTACCGCCCCATGCGACCCAGGTGATCGTTGATAGGCGTCGAAGACCCGCTTGGAGAGCGCAAAGCCGGGTTGGAGATACGGAATCCAGATCAGACGATCGCCCAGAACCGTGCGCACCAGAGGCGCGCCGCGATCGGTATTGGCTAAGGCGAGAATCGCATCGGCGTGAGTATGATCAATATCGTGTTCGGGAATGAAAGCATGCAGGAGGGTTTCCACCGACGGACGAGGGGATTTCGGATGGATGAGGCAGCGCTCCAAGACGTCCACCATCGCCTCATCGCTCATGGCGGCGCGTCGGGCCAGCGCCCGCAATGGGGCGAGTCGCAGCGCGGCGAAATGGCGAGGCTCACAGCCTTTCAAATCTGCGCCGCTTCCCTTCACCCACAAGACCGGCTCAGGGTGTCCGAACAGATCGGGACACGTGGCCTTCGTGGACGTGTTGCCACCGCCGAAGAGTCCGAGGGTCTCCTCGTCGCCGATGAGCCGTGAACGATAGGCCAGCGCCTCTAACGGATCAGCAGGAGTTTGTCGGATATTCCAACGACTGCGCATGTCGGCTAGGAGCGAAGGCGCTCCTCAGGAATGAGCCCCTTGACGCGCAGCGCCTGCGCGATGAACCGAGCCGCGGCATCATGTCCATACGCGGCCCAGTGATCATCCAGCGGGAAATACACTCGACGACGATCCGCCTCCGGCAATGACGCGAACGCCCCTCCCAAATCTTCGTAGGCAACCGTCAACTCATCGAGAAGAGTCCGGAGGGGTTCGTTGACGACGAATCGGCCCTTGTCTGGAATCCCCACCACCATCAGCGTCGCGCCGTGTGCCCCTGCGCTGTCGCGCAGCTCCGTGAGCCACCCGCGCATCAGGCGCCAATCGTCTTCGTCGCGTGAGGCCGCTTCTGCGATGGAGGGGCGGCGCTTAAACCAGCGGCGATTCAGGTCGTTGCGCGTCTCGCGCAGCAAGGTGAAGGCATAGGAGTGCCGCAGCAACCAGAGTCGCAGGTGCTTGCTCCATCGGGTTCGAGGAAGGTCTACCTCGGACATGCGGCCGTTGTGGAAATAGACCTCGGGGATGCGTTCGTCCAAGTCATTGGAGAACCACAACACAAGGACGAGATCGGGATGATACTTCACCCCATCTTCCTGAAAGAGGCGCAGCTCTTGGAGTGTGCCGTAACCCGATACCGAGAGGTTGATCACGTCCGTCCCCTGAAGATATCGTTCCTCGAGCACCTCGGTCACGCACTCCGCCTGCTCCACGCCCCACCCAAAGGCAAATGAATCTCCCAAGACCACGATGCGAAAGGGATTCGATTCCTCATACGGATACTCGCGATCCCTCAAGCCTCGGGAATTGATCGTGACGTGCGTGTCAAACTCCTTGTTGCGAAAACGCACTGAGGCCCCTGGCCGATTCACGTAGCCAAGAGTGGGTGAGGGCATCGAGATCGTTTCTTGAGCGATCTGCCGGGTCCAGCCATAGACGTTGTACGGAACCCGCAGGCGCACCAGCCATTCGGCACTGAGCAGCGCGATCAGAACCGCGCTAAGGAACAACAGGACACGACGCATTCAATACAGAAGAAAGCCGGTGACCCCGCTGGCTGCTAAAAAGAATAAAAAGCCGGTGAGAGGAATCGAACCTCCAACCCGCGCTTTACGAAAGCGCTGCTCTACCATTGAGCCACACCGGCGAGAAAAAGGCGCCGGGTCCCAGACTTGCGCTGGGGACACCACGGTTTTCAGCCGTGTGCTCTACTACCTGAGCTAACCCGGCGGTATGATCGGATAGAGGACGGAGCATTATAGGCGCGTGGACGCGGTCAAGGCAAGCAGGAGCGCGGAGAGACCAAACCCGGCGTAGCCCCAGCACACACGCCACAGTCCCGGTTCGATCGTGATGGCCACCAGTAAGGTGTCGGTGTGCGTCGTCGAGATTTTCCAGCCCGCGAATCCGGCGATCGCCAACACCGTCAACCCGACAAGGACACAGAGCCACCGTGCGCCCCGAAAGACCGTGACCAAAACGCCGGCCAGCAGGACCAACCCAGGGATGAGATAGACCACATAGCTCTTCGTGCCAAGTTCACGGTGGCCGGTCCACATCTCGGCTAACGCGAGGACGACGTGGGCATCCTTCCGATTGGCCAAGCGTGGGATGTCCGCCCCGCTGATCTCGGTGGGAATGGTGGAGAGGTCAGGTAGTTCCCCGGCGATGGTCTCCGTCCCCTGTTTGACGGAGACCGCAATGCGCCCCACGCGCTTCGAGAGTGAGGCGAGCACATCGCCCAGGCCGGCCTCCTGGGCCACGGCGTCCACAGCTCCTGTCACGTCGCGTGCCACATCACGATATTTCACGTCGATCGACGCCCATGGTTGGACAAACCCCGCCAATACCGTGGCGACGCTGACCCAGACACCTAACACTCCAAGCCCTATGAACGCCCGTCTCATCGCGTCACCCCCGGCACGCCGTCGATCAGCAACTTCACGCCCATCACCAAGAGCATCGCCAACACGAAGCGTTTAAACCACGCAGGGGAGATCCGCCGAACCAGCCATTGTCCAACAAACGACCCGCTGAAGGCCACCACGGTCAAGCTCCACATCACGGGAACGAGTAAGGATGGAATGAACTGCTGCGTCAGATACACCGGCACACGGGTCGCATCGACACACAACGCGATCACCGCTGACGTTCCGATGTACGCCTCCTTCGGGAGGCCAAACGCCAACAGACACGCGGAGCGGATCGCTCCGCCGGTCCCGATCACCCCTGCAACGAAGCCTGAGCCTATCCCTCCGATGAGCAATGTGGGCGTCGTCGCCGGCACACGGAGGGCGGTGGCGCGGAACGCTTCAGCAAGAGCATAGAGGACCAAGAAACCGCCCAGGACAAGACGCAGCGAATCGGCGGAAAGCCATGCAGCGATCTGGGCCCCGATGAATGACAGGGCGATCCCGGGCAGACCGAAGCGAACGACCATGTTCCAATTGATGTGCCGGTGGAAGAACATGATGCGCGAGGCGTTGCCGAACAGATGAAAGCATGCCACGACCGCGATCGCGGTTTTGATATCCATGAACAGGCTGGCGATCGGTGTCAGAACCGTCGCGGCGCCGAAGCCCGCCATCGTCCCGATCACTTCGGCGACAAAGGCCCAGGCCAGAAAGAGAAGCAGCGAGGCGGTTGCCATGACCGTATTATACCAACGGAGGAACAAAAAAGGTGTCAGACACCATACGGTATCTGACACCAGGATAAGGCCTGGGAGGCCGATTAGGCGCCAAAGCGCCCTCAGAAGCTTCGGCAACTAAGGCCACCCTATCGCACTGGCACGGTTCTCAGACGCCTCTGCCCCGTCTATAAAG
>JACQRA010000040.1 GCA_016206725.1 Candidatus Omnitrophota bacterium | reverse complement strand
CGGTGGTGGAGCTGACCGAAACCGGCCAGACTCTGATCGCCAACGGCTTGCGCATCATCGAGACTATCTGCCAATCCACAACGCAGCTTATTGCCAACCGCAAGGCGCTCGCGGAGCCGTGGAAGCGGCAGAAGATCGAGAGCCTGAAAACGCTGCTGCTGGGCGCCGTCGAGGCGGAAGGCAAAGTCGGCGTCAAATTGAACGGGTCAAAGGCGAATCTTCAGCACGTGATCAGCGTGCTGCCGGCGATGAAGCGCCCCACCGTCTCTCAACTGTGGAACGCCCAGGGCGGGGAGGAATGGTGGGCGGTTGAGGTGGTGATCGAAGAGCGGCAGGTCAAAGAGCTCCTCCCGAAGCTCAAAGCCGCCGGGGCCCGCGATCTCATCGAATACCCTCTGAATAAAGTGATCTATTAACAGGAGGCGCGATGCCGAGTGGCAGGAAGCGGAAGTTGCAGAAAATCCGCACCCACAAGCGCAAGAAATTGCGTAAGCGGATGCGGCATAAGAAGCATTAAAGGTTCGTGTTCACTGCTTCTAGGGTTTTCAGCGTGAATAGTCGATGGACGTTATGGATCAACGCCGTCGTCTCGATGGGATTGTCTGTGGCCATCGGCAGCGGGTGCGCCCATGCGCCTCTGCGATCCCCTCAAGGTTCCCGCCGCGTCTCTTACGGACCCTATATGCGCGGGTTGATGCTTGAACGATCCGCGCACCTTTCCGACGCGTTGGACGCCTACCGGCAAGCGCTTGAGCACGACGAGGATTCGCCGTTTCTCCACGTTCGTGTCGGGGCGACTCAGGTGAAGCTGGGCCAGACACACCAAGCCCTCAAGAGCTTTCAGCGGGCTCTCAGTCTGGATCCCTCCGATCCGGATGCCCTGCGGTGGATGGCGATGCTGCTTACCTCCCAGGGGCAGATCGACGAGGCGATTCGTCTGTATGAGCGTCTGAGTGGCCAGGAGCCTGCGGATCGGTTCGTGCTCAGCACGCTGGCCGATTTGTACGTCTTACAAGGCCGCTTGGATGACGCCGTGAAGATGTACACGCGCTTGATCGATCTGGAAGGGCCCTCGCAACAGCTCTATTTCAATCTCGGCGTTCTCTATGGGCGGTTGGGACAATTCCCGAACGCCATCGAGCATCTCTCACGGGCCATGGAGCTGGTGCCTGATTCGGTGGAGGTGCGCGTGGCGCTGGGCTTGACGTATGAGTTGGCGGGACAACTGTCCCAAGCGGCGGCTCACTATGAAGAAGCCATTCGGCTCGATCCGCTGAATAATCGGCTCTATCACCATGCGGCTCGGGTCGCTGCCAACCAGCAGGATGTGCCCAAGGCCATTCGCCACTACGAGATGGTGTTGGATATCGACCCGAACGATCTGGAAGCCATCGTCGGGCTTGTGCGGCTGTGGATGGCGGAGGCTCAGTACGTCGAAGCTCAACATGTGCTCGCCGCCAAGCTGAACAGTCTCGGTCAATTGCCGGAGCTCTACCTCTTATTAGGGTTGGTCTATCGAGAGGCCGATATTCCCCTCGAGGCCCTACGGGCATTTGAGCGCGCAAGTGAACTGAGGGACGACGCCCCGCAGGCGCACTTTTACCTCGGGGCTCAATTGGAACGGTTGGAGAGGAACGAAGAGGCTCGATGGGAACTGCGCCGAGCCATTGAGCTGGATCCGAATCATGCGGACGCACTCAACTATCTGGGCTACATGGATGCCGACGACGGGGTGAATCTGCGGGAAGCCAAGGTCCTGATCGAGCGCGCCCTCGCCTTGGATCCGGACAACGGCGCCTACCTGGATAGCTTGGGATGGGTGTTCTACCGGCTCGGGCAGGTGAGTGATGCGATTCGCCATCTCGAGCGGGCATCCAGGCTCGTGGACGACGATGCGACGGTCTTCGATCATCTGGGGCAGGCGTATTTCGCGCAGGGCGAGGCGGCGCGGGCGGAGATCGCCTGGCGCAAGGCGATCGAGCTGGATCCGGATTTTGAAGACGTGAAACGTCGGCTGGAGCAATTGATGCAGCGGCAGGTGACCGTCCCGTAATGGCCCTTCAGCAGAAAGCCTCCAGTTCGACGCGGGGATCGTCGAATCGTCCCGATGTGACGATGCTGCGTCGGCTGGCCGTTGACCTGCGCCAAGATATCCTGCGCATGATCGCCAAGGCCGGCAGCGGGCATCCAGGCGGTTCGCTCTCAATGGTCGAGTTACTCGTCGGCTTGTACTGGTACGCCCTGCGGCATGATCCGAAAAATCCGTTTTGGCCGGAGCGCGATCTGTTTCTCCTCTCTAAAGGCCACGGCTGTCCCGCGCTCTACACCGTGCTGGCGCATCGCGGCTACTTCCCGAAAGAGGAATTGATGACCCTGCGCCGTTATCCGACCCGCTTGCAAGGCCACCCTGAGAAAGATTCTCCTCCGGGGGTCGAGATCGCCGCCGGGTCGCTGGGTCAGGGACTGTCGATGGCCAATGGCATCGCGCTGAGTGATCGCTTGGACGGCCGTCGTCGGCGCATCTTTTGTTTGATGGGCGACGGCGAGATTCAAGAGGGCCAGGTGTGGGAAGCCGCAATGACGGCGCACCATCACAAGTTGGACGCCGTCTGCGCGATCGTCGATGCCAATCAGTTGCAGCAGAACGGGCCGGTCAAAGGCATCCAGGATATCGAGCCGTTGGCGGAGAAGTGGCGCGCCTTTGGAT
>JACQRA010000039.1 GCA_016206725.1 Candidatus Omnitrophota bacterium | reverse complement strand
GAGCTGGAGTCCGCGAAACAACGCGCGGTTCGCTTAGAAACACAGCTCGCGGCGTTGCGCACGCAAGCCGCGCAGGCCAGCCTGCTTTCGCAACAGATCAGCCGGCGTGTGGCGCAGATCGAAGCATCCCTGCCTGCGAAAACAACGGTGAAGGCGCCGATTACACCGACAACGAGTTCGGTGTCAGACACCAAAGAGCGAGAACAATCGGGGACACAAACAAATCTGCCTGAAAATGGCAAAATGTTTGTGTCCCCTCAAGAGACAGTGACGGTGCATGGATCGGGAGGGTACTGGTGGGAATCGCTGGCGGCTACCGGAGCGCTCATGACCACCTTAGCCGCGGACCTGAATACCACCGCGCCAGCGACCGGCGCGCCGCCAGGCGGTGTCTCGATGTCCATGAGCAATCTGACGATTCGTCGCGCCACCGGCGAAGAAGCGAGAGCCCTGCGCGACCTGCGTGGTGCCGCCCTCAGCGCACGAGGGACTCACACCAATACGCTGGCATGGAGCCTCCCAGCCCCATCGAGCACCAATCTCACGGTCACCGGGACGAACACGGCTGAGAAATCGGGGACACAAACAAATGCCCCCCAAGAGAGCGAAATGTTTGTGTCCCCAACGGCTGAGACGCGGGTTGATCCGAGGTTGCGGATTACGATTAGATCGCTGACGGCGTGGGAGGAAACTGTGGCGGCACGCCTTCAGCGCAGAGCGCTTACGCCGGATGAAATTGAAGCCATTAGTGGTGTGGTGAGAGATGATGAACAACTCTTACAGGTGGTGAGCGGACCGCCCGCGGCCATCGCGCAGGCGCGTGAGGTGCTCGCGAAATTGAAAGCGCATCTGCCGACACCGCCGGCCGCCACGCCGGGGACTCGTCTCGATGGCCGGCAAACCAACGCCCTTCTGCGGCAAACCGCCGATGATCTGCGGGGCGCGGTGCACGACCTCGAGGGCGCCGGCGAGCCGATGAATCGTCTGGATGACGTGATCAACCGGCTGGAGCGCGAGGAGGCGCAACGACGCGCCACTCAGCCGACCACCTCAACCGGACGCCTGCGAGCCGCCGCGGAGCTGCTTCGAGACGTGGAGCGCATGGCCGCGGCTCGTCCTCGACCCACACCGCAGGATGCGCAAGCCTTTCGCGAGGTTCTCAGCAACACCGAGTTGACCCTTCGCACGACGCGAGGCGCCCCGTCCGATTTCAACGACATTCGCGCCTCGATGCAACGGTTGAACGGGTATCTCAATGGCGAGGGACTGCGCGCGCCGCCATCGCCGACTGCCGCCGGCTCCGCTCCACCTCCCCCACGGTTGCAGACCTCTGACCTGACCCTCAGCAAAGCCGATCTCGTTCAACTGCGCCTTCTCCTGAATGACTTCAGGTCGCGTGCCGCCCAGTTGGACCACCTTCCCGATCAGCAGGCTCGCCTGAATGCCGTGCTTGATGCATTGGAATATCGGGATGATCGTCATGCGCGTCGCCGCATCCCGACGAAGGCCGACCTGGAGCGGGGGGAGCTCGACGAGCAGATCGCGCGCCTTGAGCGGATCGTCAAGGCGGTCAAGGAGCGAGAGCAACAGTCTGGTGCCGCAGCGGATGAATTGGAGCGCGTTCAGCAGGATATCCAGCAAGGCCAGATGGAGTTGAAGCGCCGCGAGTATGAAGAGCAGAAAGGCGAGGTCGAGCGAGCCAAGAACCAGCAAACAGCCCAGCAACATCTCGTGGATGCGATGCTGCGCCCGACGATGTACGCCAGCTTCATGCCGGCGCTGCAGGAGCGCTATGAGGGTGAGCAGGGTGTCGGCGGCATGCTCGCGGCGGCTCGGCAGCACGGCGATCACCGCTCGAAGTCCGCGCTGACCCTCATGGTGACCCCGGAGGCCACCGCTACCTCGTTCTTCGACATCGGCGGCGCCTCCTTCGGCGTGTTGCCCTCGCGCGAGGAGGCGCAGTACGCCCTCCAGGTCTATCGCATCTCCATGGCGATTGCCGAAGGCACGATTGAAAGCGGCGCCATGGCCGCGCTGCCCTACGGCGCATTGGCGGAGGCCGGCACCGGCCTCCTCGCGGCCCCCGCGCGCAACCAAATGCAGGAGCAGGGAGGTCAGGTCTGGCGGCCGATACCCCTTTTGCGTAGTCTCCCCATCGTTGGTGACATGATCAAAGCCCACCGCGCGACCGACCAGCCGATCGTCGTCAAGGATGGCAGAGGGCAATTCGGCGCGCGGCGCGCGGGTCTGCCCTTTACGGTCGAGATGCCCAAGCCGATGGTGCTGCTCGCCGATGGTGTCGAGGCCCTGGGGGCGCTGTTCGGCAACAAGCTGAAAGCCGGCAAAGAGAACGTGTGGCTGCCGTGGCGCTATGGCGATCGCATTCCAATCATCGGCAACCGCGCCGCGGCTGTCTTTCTGGAAGCGGTGCAGCGCTCGCCCGACAGCCCTTACGACTACTGGATCATCCGCCAGGGAACCAGTCAACTGATCGCCAAGTACCATCGGGGAACCCGCGAGTGGACGGTGGGAAGCCACAACACCCTGTTCTTCAACAAGGCCGATGAGGGCTACCGGAGGGACATGGGCTTGGAGATGGAGGATGGCAAGGCGATTCGCATCCAATCCATCCACGACCTCAACCGGCTCGCCCAGCGGCAGCATTTGGCTGGGGAGTATGGGTTTGAGTTTGATCTGATCACCCATGAGCTGGTGGGCTACACCGGCCATCCGGGCTGGGCCGTGGAGGTCACGGATGTACCGGCCGAGGATGCCCACAGCGCCCGTGTGATTGAGCGCGATCAAAACGGCGTGCGATGGAAGAGCGTCTCGAAGCCTGTGCCGGTCAACCCGTTCACCGGCAATATCAGAGAGTACGGGTTGAACACCACGAAGTACCAGTACTGGTTCAAGTACCGCGAAACGTACGCGGGCAAGCAGTACTATGGCTGGAAGATCACGGTCAATCCGACGAGTGGGACCAGGACGATTGAGCCGATCTTCAACCGGCGGGATGCGCAGCTTTTGCAGTCGCAGCTTCAGGTGGTGCGCGCGACCAAGACCGAGCAGGGACCGATCGTGGATGGCATCAAGATGACCATCGGCGATCGCGACTCCTCGCGCGACTTCCTGCTGCCGTCGGGGAAGACCTATATCGCGCGGACCGCGGTGGCGGGTAAAGAGTCGGTTGGGCTGACGCTCAACGGTGCGGAGGTGCGGTTGCGTCCGGGTGCTCGCTACGTGCCGGAGGGTGAAGCCATCACATTGGTGGAGTTGACCGAGAGTCCGCGCGGTGAAGTCGCTCCCGACGTCGCGGCTGCGATTCGCGGACTGTCGATGACGTGGTTCCGCGAGGCGGGCAAGTCGATCCCTGGCGTGGAACGCCTGACAACGGACCTGGAGATTAGCTTCGGGAACGATCGGAAGTTCACGATCAAGGCAGGGACCTGGGTGACCTGGAGCGCGCCGTACGCGGCTGAGTTGTCCGATGGGACGAAGGTGCCGGCAATCGTCGAGTTTGCGCCTACGCCGCAGCAGGCCGGACGATACGCGGATCAGGTGGTCGCGACGACGACCACCGGCTACGGCGATCGTCGGCAGTTGGCGAGCCTCCCCCTGGTTGAGCGCTGGACGGCTTCCAGTCTCGAGCCGCCAGAGGAGCGTCGCGCCCAGCGTGAGGCGCAGCGCACCGTGGATGCGGAGATTCCCGGCAGTTACAAGAGTCTCGCGGCCGGCCTCAATGAATGGCCGGAGGTTGAAGCCTACTTGGCGGAGCATCCGCCGGTGGACGGCTTGACGCCGCGGCTTGAGCGACAGGAGCAGGCCGACGCCGCGCTGAAGAGCGCCGGCCAGGACTTGGCCGAGGCATTGCAAGCGTATCAGGACGCGGAGCTGCTCTCACGCCTGGGGACGAAGACCAAGAAATTGTTTGAGGGGGTCCGCGACCTCAAACGTATCGCCGAGGACGTCCGCTACGTCAATGGGCTGAAATTTGTGCTCGAGCAACAGCAGGCGCAGTTTGAACAATTCAAGGGCGATCTCAATCGTCTGATTGCTTCAGCCGACCAGAACACGACGGCGGCGAAGGCTGCGGTTGATGCCGCGCGCAAGGATCGAGATGCCGTCCAACGGGCGCTGGACAAGGCCAAAACCTCAGAGCGATCGGCCAACGATGCGCTCGCGAAAGCCCAACAGGCTGTGACGGACCTTGAGGCCGACATCGCCACGGCGGTTGCTCGGCAACAGACGTTGGAGGTTCGACGCGATGATTTAAGGAAGCAGCTTGCCCAGAAGCCGAACGACACGACTCTGAGCTTACGAGCCGATCAGACTGTCCTCGAAGCAGAGGCGGCCGTCCTGCACGTGCAGGCGTTGGAAAAAGCCAGGGAGCGCGCGCAGGCCGGTGAGGCTGACCGCCGACGAGAACTCAGCCAAGTCGGCATTCCCCAGCACATCCTGGATACCGAAGCCGAGTTGAGCTTCGCGCAGAAGCGACTTGACCATCTGGATGGTCAGGCGAAGCTCGTCAACGCCCAGGCGAAGCTGTTCAAAGACTTGGATGGCGATGCGAAGGCGATCAAGTCGTTGGAAGTCACGAAGGCGCCGATTGTCGCGCTTGAGAAGTGGGAGCACGCTGAACAGAACGTGCGCACAGCGCGGCTGAAGGCCGCCGAGCTTGGCGAAACGTATGCGGAGAAGAACGCGGATTTTGAGCGGACGACCGGCCAAGCGTCTGTGGACCATCAACTCAGCATGTTCCAGCGAGGTCAAGCCTTCGCGGATGCCCAGATCAAACAGCTTCAGCGTGACGTGGATCTCGAGTTGAAAGAAGCGCAGAAGAATCTAGAAGCCGCCTACAAGGTGAGGGAGGCGGCGTTGCTCAATCCCGCTGATCCCAGCAGCATCGAGAACGCGAAGAAGGACGTGCTCTCGGCTGAGTTTCGCGTGAAGCGATTAGAAGAACGCTGGGCAAAGGTCAGCCGATTCACCGCCGCCAACTGGACGACAGAAGAACGGCTGAAGTTGGTCAACGACTCGGTGACCGATGCGCACGCCGGCTTGGATTTCTGGACTAACAAGGTGGAGCGCGTTCAAGAGGGTTTCTCGAATCTGTCGGTTGCGGCGCGGAACAACCCCAGCGACACCTACCTGGTGCAACTGCGCGATGACGCCAGGAAGTTCTTACAAGAGGCCCCGCAGAAGAAACTGCGGGCTGACGCCTATCTGAAGGAGACGAAAGACCTCCAATCGAAGACGCAGGATGAACGCGGCTTGAACCAGGCGCGCATCGCGCAGTTGCGCGCGCAGGTGAGGGCGAATCCGCTCGATGTCGAAGCCCAGCGCGAACTGCGCCTGCTCGAGAGCAACCCGGTGACGGCAGTGGCCGTCGCCGAGGACGATCTCGCCGATCACAAAGATCACCTCAGGAAGATTCGGGCGAAGGTGGGGTCAGCGAAGGTGCACCAGATGCGGCTTGGGCAATTGCTCGATCCGGCGCGCGCCAAACCGCACACGGACTTCCGTTCCCGCTTGATCCGCACCACGGCCGACAACCTCAACGTGCTGGAAGGAAGGGGATGGGGTCCGCTGCCCAGTGCGATCAAGGGACTGGCCAACATCAATGAGCTCGGCATGGACATCGGCAGATTGCGCGAGACGCGGGCGCAGCGTCGAGCGGCGGTTGAGCAGACTCAGGCCAGATTCCAGACGGCCGCCAAGCAGGTCGTTGAGGCGCATCGCGACATGGCTCGTGTGCGCGAGTCCATCACCACCGCCATGCCGCAGGCGATTGCCTCCTCCGGTTTGTCGCCTGAGGAAGCGCAGACAGCCCGGCGTCAGTTGAATGGTGTGCTCTCTCCGGCCAACGCGCCTTCCCCGCAGATCGCCGCGGCGGCGGGGACGGCATCGGGTGAGGTGTTCTTCGCGAACTTGGAGCGCAGCCTGGATTTGATCGCGGACGGCACGCTGCCGCTGGTGGACTTCTCGACGGTGCTGGAGAGCAGCCGCGGGGCGCAGGGCACGCAGATGTCGGTCTTCGATGCGGCGGAGTGGTTCGGTCAGAAGGTGGACGTGCACATCGTGGCCTCCCAAGCGATGAAAGGCGCGCCGACCGCCCAGACCTTCTCGCTCGGCCTGCGACAAAAGGACTTGAAACATCTCATTGACATCGGCTGGGTGCGCCGCGACCAGGTGCTTGAACGGCTGGGCAAGAACGGCGTCGAGTTCGACAAGGTGGATGACAATCGGTTGTGGCTCTTCGACGCAGGCGGGGTGGATGCGCTCAAAGGCAAGGACGGCAAAAAGCGCTTCCACATGCGCTATGCCGGATTCGTGGACGTGGATGCGACTCACAGCGGCGACCTCACCTACGCGCAGCATGTGCTCATGAAGTATGACGTCAGCCGCGCCTTCAGCCTTTACGGCGAAGAGGGAACGGCTGACTCGAGATTTGAGCGGGAGGCGGGCATCGTCGTGGATGGCGAGGTGGACCCCGTCAAGATGATCAACCGGCAGTTCAAGCTGCGCAGCCAGGAACTCAGGGCGCGCGGAGGTTTCAAGATCGGCGACCCCAACAACCAGGAACGCAAACTCACGATCTTCCCGCTCGGCTACGAGCGTACCGAGGACGCCCTGGGCCGGTTCAACCGCAGCCAGCCCCGGCCGGGATTCAGCGTGCAGACGCCGTGGAAGCTCGGCTCAACCCCAGGCCGTGCCGAAGGAGAGATGACCATCGGCAAGGGCGGGCTCGCGGGTGAAGCCACCGTGTCCACCACCATCGCGAAGCGATTCGATCTTGAGGTGGGCGGAGTCTACTATCAGGACGGCGCGCGCGGCGGAGACATTCTCGTCGGCATTCCGGTCGGTCACGATCACAAGTTGAAAGTCGGCGTGGGCAGCTTCGAGCCTCAGCAGGGCCGCGGCATCTCCAACGTCATCCTGGGGGCGGAGACTGGCAGCGGCTGGGGGCTTGGGGTGACGACGGATGCGTCGCGCCCAGGCACACCGGGAGCGGGGCTGAGCATTCCGGAGCAATATCTGCCGAAGGTCCTGCGCAATGACAAGCGCCTGCCGCGTGATGAGCAGGGTCAGGTGATCAGCGTGAAGTTAGGGGAGGGCGTGTTGCCGACGCTTCCCGAACGCAAAACCGTGGACGAACCAACTGTGAAATCGGGGACACAAACAAATGCCCGCCAGCAGGGCAAAATGTTTGTGTCCCCAATCTTGGTGCCGGTCATTCCAGCTGCTCTGCGGACATTCGACGGCTCAACAGCCCGCTTGAGCGAGCAAGAATGGACGGCGCACCGCGATCAGGTGTGGCGCGCGGACGTCGTCATCTCGCGACTGACCGAGGAGCAGTACCAGGCGCTGAAGGTGGCGCGTCAGGCGGATGGGACGTATCGCATCGGTCAGGCGACCTTCGCCGGTTCGGATCACCTGCTGGTGGAAGACGATCTGCCCATCGCCGTGGTCAAGTTGCCGCAGCAGGTGCTGTATACCACCAAGACGAGCCGTTCCTCGCTTAAGGCGGAGCAAGGCTTAGGTGCAAGGCTCTTGCTGGCCGGCGGCGAGATGAAGTCGCTCACCGGCGATCAGTGGGACTCCATGCGCCGGCTCGAGTCGTTGAGGTGGGAGGAGCTGCAGGACCTGAAGGATGTCGTGAAGAGTTGGGTGACGCCGGATGGCACACGGCATTTCGCCCTGAAGGTGCGCGAGGGGGTTGTAACCGCCAAAGGCGTACAGGAGCGGACATACTGGCACGAACTGCCCGCCGGCTCCGAGCGCACGATGATCCTGCGCGAAGACGACGGCTCCCTCAGCCTGGTCGTCCTCGGCGAGCAAGGCCTGCGGCGCGCGATCGCTGACGACCTGAAGTTTCAGGATGCCTACGCCGTGCTGCGCATCCCCGGCAAGAAGCCGATGGTATTTGGCGGTGGCGAGCGCTACAGCCAAGAGAACTTCGATCAGGATCTGGAAAAGGTCTTGAAGTGGTTGAACGACAGCCTTCCGCGTGATGAGCAGGGTCGGAAAGCTGAGATGGAGCTTCAGCCGCGCTACGTGCGCCGCGATCCGGAGACCGGCGCTGTCAGTTTGATCCCCGGCCCCGAGGCGACCATTGAAGAGATTACCGAGCAAGAGGGGGCAGAGGTGTGGGTGGTGGTCAACAAAAAGGATGACAGTCTCTATGGCATCTTCGAATTCGGCAAGTCCGCCCTCGCCGAGAAACAGCAGGAGTTAGAGCGTTTGCAGCAGCAGCGCGCCGACTTCGAGCGAGAGTTCGAGCGCCAGCGCTCGTCGGCTCCTCCCGAGCCGCCTGGGAGCGCAGGGACGCCCCCGCCACTCGCGCCGGTTCGTCCGCAGCCCGACACGAGCCGAGACGCCGATCAGACGCCACAGGCTGACGCGTCGCCGGTCAAACGCATGGCGGCTGAGGCGATTGAGCAGGGCAGAGTCGCCATTGCCACGGCGCCAAAGGGTCACGGACTCATCTATGCCCATCGAGATCGCACCGGCAAGCTGACCTATCTGCCACCAGGCTTGAGTGTCGCGGTGCAGGATGCCGGCGATGTCAACCCGGGTGAGGCGTATCGGGACAACCCGACGGACTATCGCCGCCTGTATCGCGTGCTGTTTGACAACGACTTCGCCCTGGCCAAGCGGTTGGATGCGGCAGGGGTCAACTCGATCAAGCTCTACCTGCCGGCGAACAACCCCTCGCCTACGGATCTCGCCAAGCTGAAACAAGACATCGCCACGCTGTACGCCAAAACAGGATTGCGGACGTCCCTGCTGTCGTTCGGCGGCCTATACGCGGAGAACGGCCGCGGCAACTACGTGTACGCGAATCCCACGCCGGAGAATCTGCGGAAAGTTGAGAACGATATCACAACCCTTGCGACCCAGCTCAAGGACCTCGGCCCCGCGCTGGCCGGCATCCAGATCGGCAACGAAAACGCCTACTACGTGCCCGCCGCCTATGACTCGATCCAACTGGGTGGCGACCAACCGTGGAACACGGTGAACCTTTCGCCATCGGACTACTACCGCTTGATGGCGCGTCTCGCGCGTGCCTACAAAGCGGTTGACCCGACCCATCCCGTCTTCTTCGGGCATGGCGAGATTGAAGCGCCTCAAGTCGACCAGATGCGCCAGGCCGGCATCGGCAGAGCCTTCGATGGTCTCGCGCTGAATCTCTATCCCGGTGGGCCGCACGGCGCAGAATTAGTGCACGATGATGTGCCTGTCTACGTCGAGGGCTTCGGCCGCAGCATTCGTCGCGCGCAGTCGCTTGGACTGCCCGTCATCGTCAGTGAGTTCGGCAAGTCCTCGACCGGCATCGGGGAAGACCGGCAGGCGGCTTACGTGGACAAGGCGGCTCAGGCGCTGCGCCGCTTCATGTGGTCAACAACGAAGGCGCCTGCGAATCAGCCACAGATCGTGGTCGGCATCGACTACCACGAGTTGCTGCCGGAGCCGTGGAAGGATCGCCAGATCGACCCGGCGGAATCCGGCCTCGCGCTGATTGAGCGCCGAGACGGTGCGTTTCGCTTCAAGCCGGCCTTCGATCGGTTGACCCGGCACTACACGCAGACACGAGATGCGTTCACGCAAGAGATGAGACGTCTATCCGAACGAGCCTCTGACGGGGACGTAGCGAAAGTCGAGTCGAACGATCGCCTGCTTAGGCAAGCCGCGGATCAACCCATCGCGTTCTCCGATGAGCTGGTAAGGCCGCAACACCCTGATCTCATGCGCACACCACTCACCCCAATCGGGGGACAAGCCCAGCCGTCTCAAGTTGCACCAGCTCAGCCCACAGCACGGCTCGATGGCTTTACCATCACCGAGCGCCTCGGTTATGAGCACGGCACCGATCTCAAGCTCCGCCGAATCAACCCCGCCACCGGCGCCTCCTACGTCGAGGTCTTCCGCGGCAAGGGTCTGCTGCGCCGCGACCAGTTTGACCCGCAGCTCAACCGGCAGGTGTCGCTCCACTTCGACCACACGAAATCCTACGAGCATCCAAAGGCTAAGACCGAAGTGGACGCTGCTCTGGACGATCTGACCAAGAGGCTTGAAACCTACGACGTGACGCCTCAGCGGGATGCCCAAGGCAAGGTGGTGCGGGTCACTGTCGCCGGCACGAATGTCCTCACGGGTCAGGCTCTCCCGACGTCAACCTACGACGCATCCGGTCGCCTACTGGAGCAGATCAACGGCCCCTGGCGCACCGTCATCACGTATCGCGAGGATCAACCCCACCTGCGCGCTGAGACTCGCTGGTATTACGGTCGCGCCACCGGCGATGCCTGGCGCGTGCGATATACCTACGACCGAGACAACCCCTCCATTGCCACCGTCGAAACCCAAGATGGTCGTATCCAGCTCGTCGGCTACCGCATCGAACCCGATCCCAGCAATCCCTTAAAAGGTAAGACGCTCGATGAGCGGCTGTTCTTCGTGGGGAAGGTGCCGATCATGGCCGCGGATGGGAGGACGGTCGAGCGGGTCGAGAAGAAGATCGTCATCCCGCTGCCGGCGCAGGGCAAGATCGGCGTGGTCGAGAACGATTTGGCGGCGCTCGCTCAGGCTGCGGCGGCGGGTTACGAAGGCGTCACCACACTGGAGAGGTCGTTCTTCAGGCAGGTGGACCTCGAGGAGCCGTTTGAGGGCGTGCCTGCCCGCTTGGTCGAGATGGGCATCGGCGATCAGCGTACGATCATGTTGGTGTCTCGAAGGGCCGGCGATGCCGAGCCGGACAGTGCGTTCCAGGGTCGCACGCTTTTGCATATCTTCAAAGGCACGCTGAACGGCGAGCCGGCCTACACGGCCGTTCGCCCGCCAGGACGTGGTGACCGTACCATCTCCACTAACCTGGTGCACCGGCTCGACGTCGCGGCCTTCGAGCGGCCGAATCCAGAGATTCGCATCCTGGGATCGGTGTTCCAGGAGCGGGTGATTGGGACACCTAATGAGTCCACGGCGCTGGTCAAGCGCGACCGGCTCGATCCCCGCCCCGGAAAGCCGGTGGTGGCGGATCGAACGGAGGCTGACACCGCGCCGTGGGAGGTCCGCGTCAACGGTCAACCGTTCGCGTCAGTCTTCGCCAGGCCCTTAGGAAAGGCCTGGACAGAGGTCGATCAGGTCTGGAGGTATTACTTCCAGGTGTCCAACCGGCTGCAGGATCATCTCGGCTCGACCACGCCCGTCAGCGACTCCTATACGCTCGATCTGGAAAGCGGCCGGCCGGTGGCGGTGACTCGCGCGACGGTCTCTGCAGATGGCCGCGCCGTGTGGAACGTGGCGTCGGGGGTCGGTTTCGATCAACCGCTCGCCGAGCGCCTGCAGGTGGACGACCTGACGGCGACCGTGACTCACCAGGCCTACACGTCCGATTTCTCCGACGTGGTGGATTTCTCCCTCCCCAACCCCAGTCTTGATAACAGGTTTCGTGTGAGCGTGGGACAGCGGATCCTGCCGTGGAGTGAGAGGGCGCCTGACGGGCCTACCATGGAGCCGCTGACGCTTCAGGAGGCGGCGGCGAGCATCAACGGACAACCGAGCGTGGCGGATCTGTATCTGGCGGTGGTGAATCGCCTGGACGTTCCCGCTGACGCTGAGCGGACGAACACGAACGTCCTGCGAAGCGAGCTGAACCGGATGGCTAATGATCTGGCGCAGCAACCAGCCATCTCCACGTCACGGGACGCGCGCACCGGTGACCCGGATGCCAAGATAGGCGCCCATGTTGAGACGGTTCCGGCGGCCGACCTGATCGGTGAGCTCATCGAGGCAAGACGATTCGATGAGGCCGGGCAGTTCCTGCAATTCTATCGCGGGGCCATGGCGGCCAGCGGGCACCCTGTGGCGTTGCTGCACCGGACGCACGATCTTCGTGGGATCGGCGTGGAGTATACCCATCCCCTCATCCAGGCGCGGCCCGTCGGCTCTCCTTCCAGTTCTGAGGCGCACCTCGCCGTCGCTGAGCAGGCGCTGGCGCTGGCCGATGTCCTCCCAGCGGGTGCGATGCAGCGGAAGCGCGACGCGCTTGACATGGCGCTGACGCTGCTCGATGGGGCGTTAGGCTTCGCGCCGGATGAGGCGCACGTGATTGCCGGCAGGTTCCCGGTGGGGCAATTGGAGCAGCTCAGATTGAGGTGGTGGTATTACGTGGACGAGTTTCCCACCGCGGCCCAGGCCAGGGCGTATCGCTTGCTGCAGGCGGTTGAAGCGGTCTTGAAGGAGGCTGACGGCGACGACCAAGCCACGCGCAGGTGGAAAGCGGCGTGGAGCAAGAAGCTGGCTCCGGCGTTTGCGACGTGGCCTGGGCGCATTGAGGCGTGGTTTGCCAAGTTCATCGTGCCGAGATTCCTGCAGGAGCAGGAAGGCCTGGCCAAGGATCGGCACGTGGTCGTGAGAGGCGCCGAGGAGTGGTTTCGTCCCTCCGGTCGCGGTCCGAAGGAAATTATTGAGGTGGCCGCGGTCGTGACCTCGGCCAACGATTGGCTCTGGGGTCTTGAGGCGATGCGGGCGATGCTGAAGGGCCAGCCCTTGCGCAAATTCACCGTCGAGCTTGAGGGGGGCGCGCAACAGACGTACACCGTCACGCAGGAGGACTTGAGGGAAAGCCTCAAGGCGTTGGCGACCGTCCACGGCATCCGGCGCGAGGGGCGCTGGGGGCTGTCGAAGAATCCCGTGTACATGAACACGGAGCGGATGCGCGGTCCGGACGACCGCGAGACGGTGCGGCTGCGCGATCCGTCCATCGACCGGGCGGCGACCAGACACTACTGGCGACTCCGCGAGGCCTTCGAGCGTCGCCTGCAAGGCGCGGAGGCGGCACCAGCACCGTCATCACCGTCTCCTCGGGGCGCAGCCACCGATCCTGACGCCGTATCGCCCGCCGGCGGATCGCTCGTGGAGTGGGACACCCTGTGGACAGGGGATCTGACGCCGGCCTGGTGGACAGCCATGAGGACAGGGTGGAGCCGGCTTGACAGCCCCACCCGGTGGCTCATGGGCGGCGCGGTGGGGTGGCTGGCGCTCTTGACGATCGCCACCGTTTGGCTCTCACGATGGGCCTGGCGCCGCTACCAACGTCTGAGGCAGGCGGCTCTTGCTACGACTGCGTTGTGGAACGATCAACTCGAGCAAGCCGCCATGGAGCGGTGGAAGAAGCTGATTGTCACGACCGAGTTGAACAACCTCCTCCGCGGTGACTCGCCCGTCGTACCGATCGAAGGCGGGACGATGATGAGCCTCCACACGCTCTACACCACGGTCATGGAGTGGAGGCGGCGAGAGCTGCGTTGGAGTCCGAACGATCCTCGCCTGTTGGACGATACGGACGCATGGCTGAACGGCCTTGATGAGTTCGTGCTGCGGGTGTCGACGTATATGGGCCAGGTCATGAAGGCGGAGAAGCAAGACAGCCCCACGACGGAAGACAGCAACTTC
>JACQRA010000038.1 GCA_016206725.1 Candidatus Omnitrophota bacterium | reverse complement strand
GGACAGGCGGTGACGTTGCGCACGCTGTTGCCGCACGCCTCGCGCGTGGTCAAGCCGACTGCCGCGCATTTGGCCATGGCCGCTGGTGCTTCCTTAGTGGGGATCCAGTATAGCTGGAAGTCCTGGCGGGTCGTCAGGTGCGCGATGTTTTTGGAATAGTCTTGCGCCACACCGGCGACGCACTCGAGCTGCTCGGCCGTCAGCTGGCCTTGCGGGACTTTGATCCGCATCATGTGGATGTCTTTGGTGCCGCGGATCCCGTAGGTGCCCATGTGGAGCCGGCGGGCTTTGAACTCATCCGGCGTGATCTGGCCCAGGAAGTATTGCTCGACCAGTCCTTTGAACTGGCCGATCTCTTCCCGGGTGGCGTTGGGCAGTGCGTTGAGGAACTCTTCCAGACGTTTGTCGGCTAACGTTTCAGCCATGGCAAGTCCTTATTTGTCGTCGAGAAATGACGAAATTTTAGTATAGCCAGAAGAGGGGTGGCCGTCAATGAAAAATGGAAGGACTACGCGAGATCGTGGGGATCGCCGATGAGGAGGAAGGGCGCGCCCCATTGGCGCGAATCATCGAGGCGCCAGGCGGTCGCCCCCTCGACCGGTTGGAGGCGCAAACCGGCATCGCCGCCGGAGACGAGTGTGGTCACCCCTTCGCCGGAGTCATCCACCTTGCGGGCCGACGCCTCACACGGTGTGTTCGTGAGCGTCCAGCCGGTGATCAGACACCACGTCGGCATCCCGGCCTCGCGCTCAAGATGCACTCGGCTGACCTGGCGGGGCGGTTCGAGGTCGTTGAAAACGCGCATCTCCACCGCCTCGCAGTTGGGATTTGGCGGGATTTCGAGGACCATAGGCTCAATAGACGAGATTGGTGGGGGTCCCGTTGAGGAAGCCGGCGATGTTCGCGACGGTGGTGTCCAGAATCCGTTGCAGCGCCTCGCGGCTGTCAAAGGCGATGTGCGGAGTGATGACGACGTTCTCGCGATGCAGGAGGATGTGGTTTTTCAACGCCGTGACCAGACGCTCCTTCGGGAAATCCTGTTCGAGCAACTGACGCTCTTCCTTCACGAGTTCCTCCCCTTCCAACACATCCAGCCCGGCTCCCCCGACGATGCCTTCATCCAAGGCCCGGACCAGGGCGTTGGTATCGACCAGACTCCCGCGCGCCGTGTTAATCAGCAGCGCGCCTTTCTTCATCAATCGAAATCGCTCGCGATCCATCAGATGATGCGTCGAGGCGCTGTAGGGCAGGTGCAGCGTGACGATGTCCGCTTGGCGCAGCAGCTCGGGCAGCGCGACATAACGAAAATCCAACACCTCGCTGAGGAACGGGTTTTTGTGGGTGTCGTAGGCGAGGGCTTCCATGCCGAAGCCTTTCGCCATCTTGACGACATGCAAACCGATCCGCCCCGCGCCGACGACCCCGATGGTCTTGCCTTTGAGATCAAACCCTTGGAGTCCGCTCAGCGAGAAATCGCCTTTCACGGTGCGGACGTACGCCTTGTGCAGATTGCGAGACAGTGCCAAGATCAAGGCGAAGGTGTGCTCCGCGACCGTGTTCTCCCCGTAGGCCGGCACGTTCGCGACGATAATCTTCTGCGCTCGGCACGCCTTGAGATCAATGTGGTCAAAGCCGGTGGAGCGCGTGGCGATGAATCGTACGCCGCGCAAGCGCCGCAGGAGCTCTCGCGTCAGATGTGAATAGATGAAGACCGAGAGGATGGCAGCGCCACGAGCCGTCGGAACAGCCGCTTGCGTCAAGGGCCCTGCCACAAACTTGACGGTGAGCCCAAGCGGCTTGAGCGCCTTGGCAAGATACCGCTGTTCCCATGATGCGGTTTCGAAACATACGATTTTCATCATCATCCTCAATGTGACGAATCATGTCATTGTACCATGGCCAGGCGTTGTTTGGCTTCTTCGTGCAGACGCTCGAACGTCCCTTCGGGGACTGGACGCGCGACGTAGGGCGCGATCAAGACGAGCCAACTGATCCCTGCCACCAACCACGCGATCGAGGCGGTGGCCAGCAGCGGGAAATAGCGCAAGGGCCACAGGTCCGCCAGAACGCGCGCCGCGGTGGCCGTGCCGATCCCAACCGTTACCACCTGCAGGGCCCACATGGGATGCTTCAACCGCTGGCTTTCGCCGGCGTGGCTGAGCACTACCATCGTGCCCACGGCAAAGGCCATCAGGCTGAAGCCTCCCACAAACATGAGGTGGAGCATCGCGAGCCGGTAACGAGGAAACAACCCTGCTCCCCAGAGACCCAGCACCACCATCCAGAGCGAGACCCACAGCAAGCGCGCATAGAGCGCCGTCGCACGAGGGGGGCGATGCAAGGATACCAGCCATTCCCACAGCGCCGTCACGACTGCCGCCCGCAACAGATAGGCCGGCCGCATCCATCCCAAACCTTCCAGCGCGAAGCTGAAGAGGAAGGTCATGGCGCTGACGAGATGGATCGCGAGACGACGCCGACGGACTTGCTGCGCGTGCTGTGCCGTCAACCCGGCAGGCGCGATGAGCAATGTTTCGCGCCCCAGCAAGCGAGGCGCCATGAATCCCGCGATCCCCACGACCACCGCCAACAGAAACCCCTGGTGGGTCAGCGGACGTGCCATCGCGGTCACCCAAACAGGTGTATCGCCTTGCAGTCCCCCCAGGGTCAAGACGCTGCCGAGGAGGCCGCACACCACGCCGATGGGAACCCACAGGAATTCTGTTGGAGGAGAGATGGCTGCACCGCGACGGGCGAAGCGCCGAGCGGCAAACACGAGCAGGCTGATCAGCAGCCCGATCCAACACACCGACGACGCCCCCCACCACCCGACGGACACGCTCACCACCTCGCCGATGAGTAGGCTGAGCACCATCAGCACCTCGCCAGTCGTCGCTGGATGCGTCGCAGAAAATCTCGGCATGGCGGTCATCAGAAATCCGGCGACCATACTATAGAGGTAGGCGCCGATCTGGATACGGGCATGGAACGCGCTCACAGCCGTCCCTCCCATCGCATACCCCAGCCAGTGCCCGACGCCGAGAAGGCCGAACAACACGCCGAGCGGAAAGAAAATCCGGTAGGGTTCGCGACGAAGGTGAAGCCACGAGAGCATCAGACGGTTGAGGACGACACGGCGCGGTGTAGGACTGATTGGTAGGTACAGGAAGGGTCTTCGGCAAGATAGTCGCCGGTGAGCGCATAGGCCCGCGCACGGGAGCCGCCGCAGATCGTCCGAAATTCGCACACCCCGCAGCGGCCCTTCAACCGATTGGGCTGGCGCAACTCGTGCATCACGGGCGCCTCCCGGTAGAGCTGGGCTAACGAGGATTGCCGGATGTTGCCGACGGAAAGCGGCAGAAATCCGCTCGGATACACGTCGCCGACTGACGAGATGAACACATGGCCTTTGCCGGCGTTCACCGATTGAGGAGAAATCCCGATTGACCCATGCGGACCGTATCCGTTCCTCGAGGGCGTCGCGAATCCTTCGGCACGCTGTCGCTGGAGACAAAAGCGCCGGTAATGCATCCCCTCGGTCACTTTGATGAGAAACGGGACGGTCCGGGACAACGTGTACAGCCTCGCAAAGACCTCTTCATATTGTGAGGCCGCCAGCCCGGGTACCGCGTTGCCTCGGCCGACCGGCACCAGGAAGAACACTTCCCAAAACACAATCCCCAGGCGCTGCACGAGTGCGATGAGTCCATCGAGGTCACGGACATTGAGGGCGCTAACAACGGTGTTGATCTGCAGGGGAAGCGAGGCGCGATGCGCCCAGTCCACCGCTTCGATCACTTTCGCAAACGCCCCCTCGACCCCGCGAAACCGATCGTGGGCTTCGGCGGCGCTGAAATCGAGACTCAGCGCCATCTGATCCAACCCGGCGGCCTTCAGGTCGCGGACCACGGACTCGGTCAGCCGAGGGGTCGCCGCAGGAATCGTCCCCATGCGCAGCCCGCGTTGCTTGCCATGCCGGATCAGCGCCGTCAGGTCGCTGCGCTTGAGCGGATCGCCCCCGCTGAGTACGCAGATTTTCGCGTCCAACGCCGCGATCTGATCGATCAGGTTCAGGCCCTCGTGCGGGGTCAGCTCACCCGGCAACGGCAGAGGTTGGGCTTCGGCGCGGCAGTGCGCGCACGCCAAGTCGCACGCCTGGGTGGTTTCCCAGATGACGATGAAGGGGCTTCCGTCAAAATTCATCTGGCCTCGGCTTCTACGGCGAACGGCCAGGCTCCTCCGTCGGTGGTGAAGGAACACTCCTGCTCAAAGCAAGGCTTGTCTTTGTCCAGGCAATTGACGATCTTCCATGACCCGCCCGGCTGTTTGGCGAGAATCGCCCAGACTTCCTTCTTTAAGAAGGCACAGCGTCGAGGTAGGTATTTCGTGTCAGGTCGCTCGTTCATCGCTCCACTTAGGCCGCCACCCATTTGATGGGCAGCGCGGGAAACGTCCAGTGAGGCCGGCACCGCAACATGGGCGTATTGGCTTCGTAAAACGTCGGCGGTTCGTAGGTCCAGCCGGCTTTCAAGCGCCGGGCTTCCGCTTGCAATTTCGACCAGACGATCCGCCCGGCCAGTGGGGCCACCAGCCGGGCCTTCAACCCCACCTCCCGCGTGATGTCGTCCAACAGTGTCGTAAGCTTCCGACAGAGCGCCGGGTTGCGCTCCCTGAACCATCGCTGGGCGGCCCACAGCGTCGCCGGGAACGTCACGGCCAGATCCCGGGCCTCCCACGCAAAGCGACTGCGAATGCATGGATCGGCATGGCGCTTATAGCGCTTCCACCCGGCCAGGACGGTGCGCGCGATCCGTAGGACGCTCGGCCCGTTCACCTCGAAATCCCGCCGGAACGCCTTCAGGATGATCTCGGTCTCCTGCCCCCGCTTGATGTGCGGGTGCCGGTGCCTGAAGATGAACTGTCCATGCACGTCGCCCTCCTGATATTCGCCGGGATCCAGAAGCGTCTGGTTCGCCAAATGCTCCGCATACAGCGCGGTGCCGGGAATGGGGGTATAGAGCATGAACTGATGGAAGTCGGTGCTGTGGCTGACGGCATAGTCGATGGCCTCGTTGATGTTGTCGGGGGTATGCTCCTCGAGGCCGATGATGCTGGAACCCAGCACCCGGATGCCGTGCGACTGCAGCGTCCGCACCAAGGCGCGGGTATCAATGCCCTGCAGCTTGACGTACCGGCTGTTCTTGCCCTCCAGTCCCATCCAGACCCACGAGATGCCGAGGCGCACCAGCTGCTCGATGGCATAGGATTGCACCACGTGCGC
>JACQRA010000037.1 GCA_016206725.1 Candidatus Omnitrophota bacterium | reverse complement strand
CCTGCTTCCTGCTTCCTGCTCACTACCTTGACGCACCGTTCACACAACTGGGGATGCGCCGGACTCAATCCCACGCTCCGTTGATACCGCCAGCATCGTTGGCACTTCGCCCCTCCGGCCCGCTCAACCGCCACCCCGATGGGCCCATCGGGGCGATTGTCAACCTGCACCTCGGAGACCACAAACGCCTCTGTCAGGGTCTCGCGATGCGCCTCACACAGCCGGCGCAGCGTCACATCGCTGATCGCCAGCCGCACCTGGGCTTCCAGGGGACTGCCGATGGTTCCCTGCGCGCGCTGCTTTTCCAACGCTTTCATCGCGTGATCGCGCAGCTCCAAAAATCGCTCCCACCGACCGGCCAACTCGCGATCTTCTCGGTCAATGAGCGATGACGGCCACCGCGCCAGATGCACTGACGGCTCGTCAACCCACGGCGCGCGCCGCATGAGCTGCCACACCTCTTCCGTCGTCATCGGCAGAATCGGCGACAGCGCTCTGACGAGCGCACAGAGTATATCATACAACACCGCCTGCGCACAGCGACGTCGAGGCGCGGACGCCACCTCGGTGTAGAGCCGGTCTTTGAGGGCATCGAGGTAAAACGCGGAGAGGTCCACCACGCAAAATTGATAGACGGCGCGCATCGCCTGATGGAACTGATACGCCTCATACGCCTGGCGGATGTCATCGAGCAGACGCTGCGTGCGCTGGAGCGCCCACCGGTCCAACTCCGGCCATTGAGCGCGTGGTGGGACATCCTGCTTCGGATTGAAATCGTAGAGATTCGCCAACAGATAGCGAAACGTGTTGCGAATTTTCCGATAGGTCTCAGCGGTCTGCTCCAAAATGGTTTCGGAAATGCGCACGTCCTCTCGATAATCACAGGAGGCCACCCACAATCGAAGAATCTCAGCCCCGTAGCGCTCGATGACCTCCTGCGGGGCGATGACGTTACCCAGGCTCTTGGACATCTTGCGGCCTTCCCCATCCATGACGAAGCCGTGCGTCAACACCGCTTCATACGGCGGTGTCCCGTGAAGGGCGACGGAGGGAATCAATGAGACCTGGAACCATCCGCGATGTTGATCGGAGCCTTCCAGGTAGAGGCTCGCCGGCCATTGCAAGTCCTCACGCTGCCTCAACACGGCTTCATGGCTGACGCCGGAATCGAACCACACATCGAGAATGTCCGTCTCCTTGCGCAACCGCGTCCCTCCGCACGAACACCTCGCCCCTGGCGCCAACTGTGCCGGGGAGGCCGTAAACCACGCATCAACACCCTGCTCGCGCAGTGCCCCCTCGATCTGCTCGATGAGCTTGACATCGAGTAGAGGCCGATCGCACGACTCACAGTGCAAAATGGGGATCGGGGTCCCCCAGTAGCGTTGGCGCGAGAGACACCAATCAGGCCGCGCCTCCACCATGCCGGTCATCCGGCTCATCCCCACCTCAGGAATCCATTGCACCTGTTTGATTGACGCCAACAACTTTTTCCTGAGCGGCTCATCAACCCGCAAAAACCATTGGGGGGTCGCCCGAAAGATCACGGGCTGCTTGCACCGCCAGCAATGCGGGTACGAGTGGGTGAGGGGCTCTTCCTTTAATAAGAGACCGCGCTGCTTCAGATCGTTGATGATGAGCGGATTGGCCTCGAAGACGGTCTTGCCTGCCCACTGCGGCACGTCCTTTGTGAAGCGGCCTTGATGATCAATCGGAGAGAGCACGTCGAGCTTCTCGCGCTGACCGATCAGGTAGTCCTCATGCCCATGTCCCGGCGCAATGTGCACGATACCGGTGCCTTCTTCCAACGACACACCCTCATCATCCACTACGACGGAGTCGCGATCCCCGAACGGTGTCCGGCACCGCATGCCAGCCAACTCAGCCCCTGAAACCGTTCCAAGCGACTTCGTTGGGCGGTTGAAGATTCCTGAAAGCCGGTCAGCCAGCTTGGCGGCCACCAGCAGCCGAGGCGAGCCATCAAGGACGGCGTACTCTGCGTCAGGGCTGAAGGCAAGTGCCACGTTGGCTGGTAACGTCCACGGCGTCGTGGTCCACGCCACGACGGCAGACGGCTGTGCCAAGAAGTTCACGTGCTTGAGTGGTTGTTGGACGACAGGAAACAGCACGTAGATGGAGGTGTCTTGGCGGTCCTCGTACTCGACTTCGGCTTCGGCCAGCGCCGTTTCGCAGGTCGCGCACCAGTAGACGGGTTTCTTGCCGTGATAGATCGCGCCGTGTTTCACCAGCTCCTTGAACACGCGCAGGATGGTCAGCTCATAGTCGGGCGACATGGTCAGATACGGATGCTCCCAATCCCCTGCCACACCCAGGCGCTTGAACTGCTCGCGCTGGATGCCGACGTAGCGCTGCGCATACGCCCGCGCTTTGGCGCGGAAGCTCACACGGTCAATTTGCTGCTTCGTGAGGTTCAACTCTTTGAACAATTGATGCTCGATGGGCATCCCGTGGCAGTCCCAGCCCGGTACGTAGGGCGCGCGGTAGCCTTGCATCGTCTTGTAGCGCACGATGATGTCTTTGAGGATTTTGTTGAGCGCATGGCCGATGTG
>JACQRA010000051.1 GCA_016206725.1 Candidatus Omnitrophota bacterium | reverse complement strand
GGCGGAGATCGTTGAGCGGCTCTCCACCCACAACGGCCGCAACCTCATGGTGGTGGGCGACGACGCCCAGAGTATCTATGGCTGGAGGGGCGCGAACTACGACAATATCCTGAAGTTCCCGGAACGTAATCCGGGGACCGAGATGTTCCGCTTGGAAATGAACTATCGCTCCACACCGCAGATTCTCGATTTCACCAACGCAAGCATCCACCACAACGCGAACCAGTTTCACAAGACGCTCACCGCGACACGTCCCGAGGGTTCAAGACCGGTGGTCATCCCCATCAATGACGTCTATCAGGAGGCGGCCTTTGTGGCGCAGCGCATCCTGCAATTGCGGGATGAAGGCATCGCCTTGCACGACATGGCGGTCCTCTATCGGGCGCACTCGCACTCGACGATTCTCCAAGCGGAGCTGGTGCGGCGCAGCATCCCCTATGACATCCGTTCCGGCGTGCGCTTCTTTGAGCAGGCGCACATCAAGGACGTCGTGGCGCATCTCAAAGTCCTGCAGAATCCCTTCGATGAGGTGGCGTGGCGCCGGCTGTTCCTCACGCTGCCTCGCATCGGCAATGTGACCGCAGCGAAGCTCTGGGAGGCGATCGCCACGACAGCCGATCCACTGGCAAGACTTGTGGATGAGGCAACGAGACACATGCTCCCCTCATCCGCGCGGCCGTTTTTCGCCAAGTTCCAACAAGATTTCAAGTCGCTGCATCAGGCCGCACAACACGATGAGCCGGACGCGCTCGTTCGCGCCATCCTCGACACCGGCTATGTTGACTACCTGCGCGCGAAGTACGACGCGGCGCAATCGCGCCTTGAAGACATCGAACAGTTGGCGGTGTTCGCCAAGTCGTACCGAAACCTCCAGGCCTTGTTGTCTGAGCTCGTCTTGCTGGGCGAGCTGTACGGCCAAGATGTGGTGGCGGGTTCGACTGCCGATACCGAACGGTTGATCCTCAGCTCCGTCCACCAGGCGAAAGGATTGGAGTGGCAGGTGGTGTTTCTCCTGCGTATGTGCGAGGGAGACTTTCCGTCCACGATGGCTTTGCGGGAGGATGGTGGGGAAGAGGAGGAGCGACGGATTTTTTACGTCGCGACCACCCGCGCCAAAGAGGAGCTCTATATCCTCCATCCGCTCGTTGACCTCAGCCCTCGTGGAGCCGGCGGCCTGCTCTTGCAGCCTTCACGCTTCCTGCAAGAGATTCCGTTCACCCTCTATGAGCAGGGTGAGATCGACATCCCCATATCGTCTTCGTCCGATTTCGAACAATCGGGGGCACAAACAGATTTTTGAAATCTGTTTGTGTCCCCTTGCGCGCATGCGCTCCTCCCTCGTCACCTTCCTCGCGGCGCTGATCCTCTGGTTCGTCGTCGGCGTCGTGCGGACGTTGACGACAACTCAGCAACCGCCGTCCCACGTCGTCCACGCCCTTCGCCAGGAATCCTTCCCTGTGGCCATCCACGGCATCGTCGCCAGCGATCCAATTGATCTGTTGGATCCGAATGAAGAGGGGCAGGTGGCGGTGCTCCGCGTGCGCCATCTCAAACGCGACGACCGATGGCAGCCGACGACTGGATTGGTGCGCGCGAGAATCTTGGAACCTCGGGCGCCATGGATCTATGGCGATGAGGTCCTGATCGAAGGGGAGCTCTCCAAAGTTCCCTCACCGGGCAATCCGGGACAGTACGACTGGAAGGCGGCGCTTGCGCGCCATCACATCCATGCGCTGTTGTCTGTGAAACCATTTCACGCGGCGGCGAAACTGCGCGAACATCAGGGGCGTCCATGGCTGGCGGCGATCTATGCGTTGCGGCATCGCATCGAGCGGTTGATTGATGAGACGTTCCGCCCGGAACATGCGGGTTTGCTGCGGTCATTTCTGCTTGGGCAGCGGACCGTCCTTGATGAAGGATTGAAACGCGCCTTTGTGGAGACCGGCACGATTCACCTGTTGGTCGTCAGCGGCTTTAACGTCGGGCTCATTGCCTGGCTGTTGGAAATCGGTTTGCGGTGGCTCGGATGGCCGCTGCGGCTGCGATTGGCGTGCTCGGCAATCTGTCTGCTGGGCTACTGTCTCCTCACCGGCATGCAAGCGCCGGTGTTGCGGGCGACGGTGATGGCGTGGGTGGTGCTGGGGGCGATCTGGCTTGACCGCCTCCTCCATTGGCCGAACGCCCTGGCGGCGGCCGCGCTGGTCATCGTGTGGATGAACCCTCTGCAGCTCTTCGATGCGGGATTTCAGTTGTCGTTTGGGGCGGTGGCGAGCTTGTTGGTCTTTACGCCACGCCTGCACGGTTGGATCACGTCGCAGTTCCCGACGGCTATTCCGTGGGTTTCCCGCTATGTCTCCCTGACGTTGGCCGGCACGTGTGCGGTATGGATCGGGTTGTGGCCGCTGTTGGCGTGGTATTTCCATTTGGTCGCACCGGTGTCGATCGTGGCCAATCTTTTGCTGGTGCCGCTCGTCAGCGTGCTGGTGGCCGCCGGGACGGTGGTGATGTTGGGCGGGGCATTGATGGCTCCATTGATGACGTGGTCAGCCGGCTTCTTCTCGGTATGGCTTGATGCGATTGTGGCGTGTGTCCAGTGGTGCCATCGCGTCCCTGGGGGATGGTGGGTCATCGGCCACCCGTCGTGGTGGTTGATTACCGGCTACTACGGCCTGATCATGGTCACGTTGATGCGGCGTCGGCTGCATCTCGGCCATGGACAGCTCCTCGCCTGCTGGTTGTTTGGGTTGAGCGTGTGGGTGTGGTCAGGCGCGATGGCGAGGATTCAGCAGGTAAGATGGTTGGACGTGACCGCGCTGGACGTAGGACATGGGGATGCGCTGGTCATCCGCACGCCCGGCCGCCAGACGCTGCTCGTTGACACGGGAACCCAAGAAGCCGGGGAGTACGTGGTCGTCCCGTTTCTGCGCTACCACGGTATCGGCGACGTGGATGCGCTGATCCTGACGCATTTCGACGAGGATCACCTGGGCGGGGCGCTGCCGTTGTTGCAGTCAACCCGCGTACGACGGATGTTCACGAACGGCGCGCAACCCACCACACCCACCGGGCATCAGGTGTTGGCCATGGCGCGCGCCAAGCGGATTCCCGTAGAGCCGCTCTGGACCGGCATGCGATTGACCGGCTTGGGCGGAGCCGACATGATGGTGCTTCATCCTCCAAAGGGCCGAGTCCCTGGGACGCGCCCTGAGAGCAACGATAATTCCATCGTCGCCAAACTGATGAGAGGGAAGGTGAGTTGGCTGTTGTGCGCTGATATAGAGGAAGCGGGGCTGCCATGGTTGTTGGCCTGGAGGGAGACCTTACACTCTACCATCCTGAAAGTGCCGCATCATGGCAGCGCGTTGGGCAGGGAAGGCAGGCGATTCGCCGAGCAGGTGAGACCGTCGGTCGCCCTCATCAGTGTGGGACGGCGCCACGGCTTGCCCGCGACATCCACGCTTGATGAGTTGAACTCGGTGGGGTCGCAGATCATGAGCACGCGCGAGGCCGGCGCTGTCACGATTCGTACCGACGGCATGCGCCTGCTTGTGACCAATTATCGCAAGCAGGCGAGTCCACAGCCAAAGACATGGTAGGGCAACTCGGGTTTAGTTGGGGATTGTTCATCGGCTCGATGGTGACCGGCTGGTGGCTGGGCCATCGCCGCGTGCTGACCGAGGAGCGCGCAAGCCGCATCCTCCGCGTGGCCATCAAATGGCTTTCTCCGATCGTGCTCACCTTGTCCTTTTGGACGCTCCCGATCACCGGACAGCGGTTGGTATGGCTGCCGATCATCGGCGGGGTCGTGTGCCTCGCGGCGCTCTGGCCGGCATGGGGCTACGCGCGGTGGGCGAGGCTGACCAAGCCTCAGGTGGGCAGCTTGCTGACCTGCGCGATGTTCTCCAACGTCGGCTACATCGGCGCGTTGCTGGCGTTTGCCTTCTTCGGGGAATCGGGGTATGGGCTTGCCGTCTGGTACCTGGTCTATTTTAGTCCGCTCTTTTATCTCGTGGGAATGACCATCGCCAAGCGATTCGGCGATCCCACGTCTTCATCGATGGCGCAGAGCCCCTTTTCCGATGAGTTACGCCTACGGGCGTTCCTGGGCATGGCTCTGGGACTCATCCTGAATCTCGCGAAGTGTCCGAGGCCGGAGATCCTCGGGGTCATCAACCATGTGTTGATTCCCGTGGATACGGCGATCCACTTGACAGCGATCGGCTCGCAGATCAGCCTGGCCTCGCCGACGGCGTCGTGGCGTCACGGCCTGGCGATGTGCGCCATCAAGTTCGTGTACAGCCCCCTGGTCGGCTGGCTCCTGGCGTGGGCGGTGCGTCTTGAAGGACTGCCGAAATTTATCGTGTTGCTGCAAGCTTCCATGCCGGTGGCGGTGTCTCCCTTGATGCTCGCGGTCGTCTTCCGTTTGGATCGCAAGCTCGCAAGCGCCCTCTGGTTGTGGACGAATCTCCTCGCCATCCCCTGGCTGTTTCTCTACGTGCCGTTGATTCGTTGACTCCCTCGACGGGATTTGGTATCGTGAATCCCTCCCATGCGCTCTCGAACCCGCTCGTCTCTTCTGTGTCGAGTGTTCTTTCTTTGCCTTCTCCCTTCTGCCTTCTCCCTTCTCCCTTCTGTTGCTGAGGCCGGCTGGGTCTGGACGCCGCAGACCGGCTGGATCGGACCTGCGGGGGCGGTCAAGGACAGCCCGGAGGAGCAGCTCGTGTTTGCGATCGCGTTCTTCGACCGG
>JACQRA010000044.1 GCA_016206725.1 Candidatus Omnitrophota bacterium | reverse complement strand
GTGGAAGGACCGCATGCCTTGATCGGGGCCGAGCTGGCCAAGCGCTACGGCGAGCCGCCGGAGGTGGTCCACTCCATCGAAGCGCACCACGAAGACGTCGTGCCCTCGACGGTCTATGCCGTGCTGACCATCGTCGCCGATTCGATCAGCGGCTCGCGTCCCGGCGCGCGGGGCGACACCCTGGAAGCGTATGTGAAACGGTTGCAGACGTTGGAGCATCTCTGCGATTCGTTCAAGGGGGTCGCGAAAGCCTACGCCATCCAGGCCGGTCGGGAGGTGCGCGTGATGGTCCAGCCGGAACGCGTGACCGACTTGGAAGCGATCGCCTTGGCCCGCGAGATCAAGAAGAAGGTCGAAAGCTCGATTGAGTTTCCCGGCCAGATCAAAATCACCGTGATCCGCGAGACCCGCACCATCGAATACGCGAGATGAAAGCCCTGCTCATTGGAGACGTGGTGGGACGGCCGGGTCGGGTGGCCATCGAGCGGTTCGTCATCCCGCTGCGGGAGGAGCTCGGTCTTGACTTCGTATCGGCCAATTGTGAGAATGTTGCAGGAGGCACCGGCGTCACACCGACGACCGCGGATGAGCTGTTTCGGGCCGGGGTGGACATGCTCACCTCCGGCAATCACGTCTGGCGCAAGAAAGAGGCGCTCGAGCTTCTCAAGCTTGATCACCGCGTGTTACGGCCTGCGAACTATCCGGAGACGGCTCCAGGCAGCGGGTCCACCGTCATCACGACACTCTCCGGTCACAAAGTCGGCGTGCTGAACGTGCAGGGCCGTGTCTTCATGGATCCGGTGACGGCCTGTCCGTTCCGGACGGCCGAGAAGGAATTGGAACGTCTGCGGTTGGTGACCTCCATGATCATCGTGGACATGCACGCCGAGGCGACCAGCGAGAAGGTCGCGCTAGGCTGGTTTTTGGACGGCAAGGTCTCCTGCGTGTTCGGCACCCATACCCACATCCCCACGGCTGATGAGCGCATCCTGCCCAAGGGGACGGCCTTCCTGAGCGACGTGGGGATGACCGGTCCCTATGACTCCGTGATCGGACGAGAGACCCCGCAGATTGTGGAACGATTTCTCTCCGGGATTCCGGTGAAATCCGAGGTGGCGCAGGGCAACGTTCAGCTCCATGCGCTGCTCGTGGACATTGACCCCGCCACAGGGAAAGCCACCCATGTCGAGCGCGTCAGGCGCGTCTTAGACGAAGCTGTCGTTGATGCCCGTGAACGTTGAATCCTCTCTGACTCCTGAGCGTCCCGCCGTCAGTTCGATCGCGGCTCCCCTCACGCCTTCGACGGATCCCGCCAGAGGCGGGAAGGCGCTCACCGTCGCCCAAGTTGTCTCCCGCATCCGCGCGTTGATTGAACGCGAGTTTCCCACGCCGTTATGGATCGAAGGAGAAGCCTCGAATTGCACGTATCATGCCTCCGGCCATATCTATTTCAGTCTCGTGGATGAACAGGTCACCGACCGGTTCGGCCAACGCCTGGTGCTGCCATGCGCGTTTTTCAAGAACGCCAACCAGTATCTGAAATTCAAGCTGACCGACGGCCTCAAAGTCCTCTGCCTCGGGCAGGTCACCACGTATGAAGGGCGCGGCCAGTATCAGCTCAAAGTCTTTCGGGTCGAACCCAAAGGCATCGGGGCGCTGCAACTGGCCTTCGAGCAGCTCAAGAAAAAGCTTGCCGCCGAAGGATTGTTCGACGAGGCGCGCAAGCGGCCCATCCCAAGACTTCCACGTCGCATCGGGGTCATCACCTCGCGCTCCGGCTCGGCGATTCACGACATCGTCAGCAAATTGCGCGGGCGCTTCGACATCATGATCATCCCCGTCAAGGTGCAGGGCGAGGGCGCCGCGCAGGAGATCGCCGGAGGCATCGAGATCGCCAATCGCCTGCGGTTGGCTGAGGTGCTGATCGTGGGACGTGGCGGGGGGAGTGTTGAGGATTTGTGGGCGTTCAACGAAGAGACGGTGGCGCGGGCGATCGTCCGTTCGCACATTCCGGTGATCTCGGCGGTGGGCCATCAAGACGATTGGACGATCGCGGACTACGCGGCGGATCTGCGTGCCTCGACACCGACCGACGCCGCCAAGTGGCTGGTGAACGAACAACAGCAGGTCATGGATCGCTCGCGAGACCTCATCGATCGCCTGGTCGAATCCACCCAGTTATTCTTGGATGACTACGTCAACCGGCTCGACGCGCTCTGCGGCCGTCTGCGATTACTGCATCCGCTGCATCAACTCGAACGGTGGGAGCAGCGCGTGCACGAGCTTCAGGGTCAGGCGGTTCTCGGCATGCGACACGCTCTTGATCGAGAACACCATCGGCTGACATCCCTTGCCGGACGACTGCAAGCGCTCAGTCCCTTAGCCGTGCTGGCCCGCGGCTACAGCATCACCTTTCGTGCCTTAGATTGCTCGGTCCTCACAGATGCCTCGAGGATTCATCCAGGGGAAGGATTGGAGACGCGACTGGCTCGTGGAATCATCAGGAGCACCGTGACCTCAACCGATGTCCGAGACCAAAGAGATTAAGTACGAAGACGCGCTCAAGCGTCTCGAGAAGTTAGTCGGCGAGCTGGACGGCTCTGACCTCGATTTGGAAACGCGTCTGAAAAGATTCGAGGAAGGGACGAAGCTCGCCCGCATCTTGGTGAAACGGCTCGAGCAGGCGAAAAAGAAAGTGCAGATTCTCGTGAAGACCCACGTCGGCGAGGCGTCGTTGGCCTCGTTCGACGATGATGTGCCAAGCCATGAGCGTGAGCCCGGTGACGACGAGACAGCTTGAGCGCTACGTCAGCCTGATCGAGCGCGCACTTTCGCGGACGCTCTCACCCGTCAAGGGATCGCCGCCTCACCTCGAGGAGGCGATGCGCTACTGCGTGATAGGCGGCGGCAAGCGGTTTCGGCCGCTGTTGTGTGTGGGCGCGTCCGAGGCGGTGGGCGGGTCTCCACGCCAGGCGCTTTCGGCGGCCTGCGCGATTGAGCTCATCCACACCTATTCGCTCGTTCACGACGATTTGCCGGCGATGGATAACGCCGATGAGCGGCGCGGGCGCGCCTCATGCCACCGGAAGTTCGGGCAGGCCATGGCGATTCTCGTCGGTGATGCGCTGTTGACCCGTGCCTTTGAACTGCTCAGCCGCAACGGGGTTCCGAACGCGATGCAGATCATGCGTGCGATCGGCGAAGCCAGCGGTACTGCGGGCTTGGTTGGCGGACAGGTGCTTGACTTGCAATGTGGAATGGGGAATGTGGAATGCGGAATGAAACAATTAGAAGAAACTGCTCGACGAAAAACCGGGGCGCTCATCACGGCGAGTGTAGTCGCCGGCGGATTGGCGGGTCGGGCATCCTCCACGGCGCTCACACGTTTGCGACAATTCGGACAACGACTGGGATTGGCGTTTCAGCTTCGAGACGACGTGCACGACGGCGATGGATTGGTGAAAGCCGTGGGTCGCAACGCGGTTGAGCGGCGAGTCCAGACCCTCATTGATCAGGCGCAACAGACCATCGCGCCGCTTGGACAGCGCGCCTGGGCGTTGCGCGAACTTGCCGACTGGTTGGCCACAAACTGACGATGCCTCGACTCCTTGACGCGATTGATTCGCCCACTGATCTGAAGCGGATTCCTGCGAGTCAATTGCCGCAACTGGCTCAGGAGATTCGCGAGGAACTCTTGAAGACCATCTCGACCCTCGGCGGCCACTTGGCGTCGAGCCTCGGGGCGGTCGAGTTGTGTCTGGCTTTGCACTACGTGTTTGAGGCGCCGACGGACCAGTTGGTTTGGGATATGGGCTATCAGGCGTATGCCCATAAGTTGGTCACCGGTCGCCGTCGTCAGATCCATACGTTGAAGCAATTCCAGGGACTGACCGGCTTCAATAATAAAGATGAAAGCCCCTACGATCTCTTCACGACCGGCCATGGCGGCACGTGTCTCTCCACGGCGATGGGCTTGGCGATGGCCCGCGACCGCGCCGGGCTGAAACATCATGTCGCCGCCATCATCGGTGACGCCAGTCTGGGAGAAGGGATGGCGCTTGAGGCGCTGAACCACATTGGTCACGTAAAGCCCAACTTGTTGGTGATCGTCAACGACAACAAGATGTCCATCGCCCCTCCCGTCGGTGGACTGAGCCGTTATCTCAACCGCCTCATCACCGATCCGCTCTATAACCGCATGCGTCGAAAGCTGGAACACGTGGTGTCCAAATTGCCGAAAGGCGAGCGCCTCGTCCAATTGGGACACAAGGTCGAAGAATCGTTGAAAGGGTTGTTGGTTCCCGGGCTGCTCTTCGAGGAATTGGGTTTTCGGTACATCGGGCCCATTGATGGCCACAGGCTACCGGAGTTGATCGCGACGCTTAAAAACGTCAAGCGTCTGATGGTTCGACACGGCTCGCCATCCAAGGGTCCGATTGTCTTGCATGTCGTGACGGTCAAAGGCAAGGGCTATCTACCTGCTGAGCGCGACCCCGAGCGGTTTCACAAGCTCGAACCCTTCGACGTGACCACCGGCCGCCCGAAGTCCCAAGCTCCAAGCTCCAAGCTCCAAGGAAAAATTGCGAAAGTCTCGATGACATTTACAGAAGCCTTCAGTGAGGAGCTTGTGCGGCTGGCGCAGGGAAACGACGCCATCATCGGCATCACGGCGGCGATGCCGGAGGGGACGGGTCTTTCGGAGTTTGCCAGGCGATTTCCGGATCGCTACGTTGACGTCGGCATGGCGGAGCAGCATGCCCTGGGGCTTGCCGCGGGGCTTGCCCGATCCGGCCAGCGACCGGTCATCGCGCTCTACTCGACGTTTCTCCAACGAGCGTTTGACCAGATCATGCACGAATTGTGCTTGCAACGTCTTCCCGTTGTCTTGGCGATTGATCGTGGGGGATTGGTGGGCGAAGACGGCCCGACGCATCACGGGGTTTTTGATGTAGGCTATCTACGCATCCTCCCGAATCTGGTCGTGATGTCGCCGAAGGATCCGGAGGAGTTGCGCGCCATGCTGCGGTTTGCCGTGGAGACGTTGAGCGCGCCGACAGCCATCCGGTATGCCCGAGGGGGCATCGTCTGTGGGGAGTCCCTTGGCCGGCCCGCTCGCGTGACGTTGGGGAACGCTGAGGTGCTTCGAGACGGCAAGGACGTGGCCCTGATCGCCCTGGGCAGCATGGTCTATCCGGCCTTAGAGGTGGCCGTCCAACTGAAGGCACAGGGCGTGGATGCCACCGTCGTCAACGCCCGCTTCGTGAAACCGCTTGATCGCACGCTGCTGCGGCAACTCGCCACCCAGATCGGCACGCTGGTCAGTCTGGAAGAGGGGCAGGTGGCCGGGGGATTCGGCAGTGCGGTCTCCGAAGCCCTCGATGTCATGCAGCTCTCCCGCGTGCCGCTGTTACGTGTCGGATTGCCAGATCAGTTTGTGGAGCATGCCACCCGCACCCAACTGCTCAAGCTATGTCAGCTCGATCCGGACAGCCTCACCCGTCGAATCGTCTCGTGGTACTCGACGCTGAAATCTCCTGCCGACGACCTCCGCTTGCTGGCTGATCCAGCCGCCTAATGTCGGTCCGTGTGCGCTTCGCCCCAAGCCCCACGGGGACCCTCCACGTCGGCTCCGCTCGGACAGCCTTGTTCAACTGGCTCTATGCGAAACATCATCAGGGGACCCTCATACTCCGGATTGAAGATACCGATCAGAAGCGATCCGACCCGTCGTTTGTCAAGAATATCCTCGACAGCCTTCACTATCTCGGCATCGCGGCGGATGAAGGGCCGTTGTTCCAAAGCCAACGCCTCGCCCTCTACCGTCAATATGCCGATCGGCTCCTCCAGGAAGGCAAAGCCAAGAGGGACGAAGGGGCGGTGATCTTTTCCGTGCCGCCGCAGACGATCACCTTTCACGATCTGATTCACAGCGAGATCACCGTGGATACCTCGCTCTTTGAGCAGTTGGTGCTGATGAAATCCGACGGCTCGCCCACGTATAACTTCGCTTGTGTCGTGGACGACGCCGACATGCGCATCACCCACGTCATCCGGGGTGATGACCACATCGCCAATACCCCGAAGCAGCTCGTCCTCTACCAGGCTCTGGGGTGGCAGCCGCCGGCCTTCGCCCACATCCCGCTCATCGTCGGCGCTGACCGGGCGCGGCTCTCCAAACGCACCGGTGCCACCTCCGTGGATGACTATCGCCAGGTCGGCTACCTGCCCGAGGCGTTCGTGAATTATCTCGCCTTGCTGGGCTGGGCGCCGGGCGGCAATCGGGAGTTCATTCCACCGGATGAGATCGTGCAG
>JACQRA010000009.1 GCA_016206725.1 Candidatus Omnitrophota bacterium | reverse complement strand
GATACGGAGGAGAACTATCAAGCCGCCGAGGAGGCCGCGCGCAAAGCCGGCCTCGACCTTCGTGAGGTGGTCAGTTTGGTGCAACATGAGTTCGAGGAATTGTTCGGGGACAACCCATCAGATGAGCCAACCCCTGCGCCCGCTCCTTCGCCTTCTCCATCGCCAGGCGCCTCGCCCTGTCCGTCGGACGGGGTGCAGCCTGAATCCGACCCTCACTACATGATGTGGGCGGCGGTCAACTGTGGTGGGCTCTTGGGGAATTTGCCGAGAGAGACTGGGCCGTACACCTACGCTCAGTTGACCAAACTGTGTCCTGCCGAGCTACGACTTCACATCGCTCCAGAGGCGAAGGAGAAGGTGAAGCGCCCTATTCTCCCATCGGTCTGGGGAGAGTTCGTGGAAGCATTCGTGCGCCTTCGGAAAGCGTCAAAGATGGACACCCCCCTGGCGCGGCACAGCCTTGGGGAGTGGATCGTCCAGAAACCATTGGGAATAGGCCCATCTTCAGGACAAATCGTTTGGTATCCGTTCTCGTACGACAAGGACGGCAAGCTGAGGCCGCCGCTGATTCCGGCGGAATGGAAGATCGTTGGCATGATTCAGAGCGTGACGAAGGAGTCGGATGGAGTGTTGGCCGCACCCCGAGCGGATCGCGCAACCTGGTTTCAGCTCTCTCAACAATGGAAGGCGCCGGTCTTCATCTTAAACAACACCGGTGTGCAGGTCTTTGATGACAACATCGGCCTCGCCTGGCAGCTCCTCTGGTGGCACAATGTCCGCCAGTGCTACTCCTTCTAGATTTGACCCCAAGATTCGCTTGACGACCCATTGATCATTAATATATACTTTTAGCATAATTGCTAAAAATATGAATTGGATAGAAGCGGAACGAAGGCTACGTCGAGCGGGATTTCGGTTGATCGCCCCGTTGGAGCTCCAGCGCGTTTTGGGGGTGTCGGCCGTGGCTGCGCGATTTCTCGTTCACCGCTATGCCAAGCGCGGCGTGCTCGTCAAACTCCGCAACGGCCTCTACAGCCTTGCAGACCACCCACCGTCTGAGTTGGCGGTGGCCAATCGGCTCTACGAACCGTCCTATCTCTCGTTCGAATGGGCGCTCTCGTACTATCATCTCATCCCAGAGACGACCTACGTTATCACGTCGGCCACCTCACGCCCCACGCGCGTGCTGACGGCCCTTGACAAGACGTTCGAGTATCATCGGGTGAAAGCCTCGGCGTTTACCGGCTATGAACCGGTGAAGGTTGGAGGAGAAACCGTGCTGATCGCCACGCCGGAGAAGGCGTTGGTGGATAGCGTCTATTTCTCGGATCTGAGGAGACGGCTCCTGAATGATCGATTGGACTTGCGCGCCGTGAATTGGAGACGAGTCGAAGCGTGCGCTCGGCTGTTTGAGCGGCCGTCCTTACATGAGCGGCTCCGACGTCTTCGGATGGGTCGGCGCGAATGATCAGCGCTGAGGCGATCCAGCGATTGGCGACCCAGTATCAGACCACGACGCTGAACGTCGCGCGGGAATACTGCCAACACCTGTTTCTGTCGGCCTTCTATCAACACAAGACGTCCTCCCGCATCCTCTTCAAGGGAGGCACCGCCCTTCGCGTCATCTACGGGAGCCCTCGATTCTCCGAGGATTTAGATTTTTCCGGCTTCAGTCTCCGAGCGCCGGCTATCGAAACGCTGCTTGAAGAGACCCTCGGCGTCGTGGAGCGAGTGGGCATTGGGGTGGAGATTGAAGAAGCGAAGGCGACCAGCGGCGGATACCTTGGCATCATCCACCACCGATTCTTGGACTACCGCGTTGAAACCCGCCTGGAGATCTCGCTCCGGGGCCGGACGGTGGTGCGGCCGGAGACCACCCTGATCGCCGGCGACTTCCTTCCGGCTTACACGCTTCTGCATCTACCGCAGGAGCGACTGGTGGAGGAGAAACTCGATGCGTTACTCGACCGCGCCAAACCGAGAGATTTCTACGACCTCTATTTCCTCCTGCGCAAGGGGCTCGTGCCGCGGCAACATCGTCATCGGCTTGCGGAGATTCTGACCCGACTCACGCGGATGTCCTCCGAGTCGTTCCAAGAGATGAAACTCTTTCTACCACGGGATCACCAGACGATCGCCAAAGACTTAAAGTCGGTCTTGGCCAGGGAGTTGCAGCGGTACGTTTGACGGGTTTCCACCCACCATGCTAGAGTAACGTCCATGAGTCGCTTTCGAGCAACGACCATCGCGGTGCTGGGAGACGGGGGATGGGGGACGACGCTGGCGATCCACCTGCACAAGCTCGGCCACCGAGTCGCGTGGTGGGGAGTGTTTCCCGAGTACGTGAAGGTACTCAAGCGGCGTCGGGAGAACGTCAAGTTCCTGCCGGGCATCCGCATCCCTCGCGATCTTCCCATCACCACCGATCTCAAAGAGGCGATTGTCCCCGCTCGCGTGGTCGTGCTGGCGATTCCCTCGCAACATCTGCGCTCGGTCTTGAGCCGCATCCCCGGCCCGCTTCCAACCGACAGGCTGTTCGTGAGCGTCGCGAAAGGCATTGAGGTGGGCACCATGAAGCGCATGTCGGAAATCGTCCAAGAGGAGCTTGCCGCGGTGCGCATCGCCGCGCTCTCCGGCCCGAACATCGCCTCGGAGATTGCCAGGGGACATCCGGCCAGCTCCGTCGTCGCCTCGACCAATCTTGACGTCGCCTCAGAAGTCCAACGGCTCTTCATGAACGAGCAGTTTCGCCTCTATACCTCGACGGACCTGATCGGTGTCGAGTTGGGCGGGGCGCTGAAGAACCCTCTCGCCATCGCGGCGGGCATCGGGGATGGGCTGGGATTCGGCGCCAACGCGAAAGCGGCGCTCATCACCCGCGGCATCGTCGAAATCGCGCGGCTCGGCCTTGCCATGGGGGCCAGGGAAGAGACGTTCTGGGGCTTGAGCGGTTTGGGCGACCTGATCACGACGTGCCTCGGCGGACGCAATCGAGCCCTCGGAGAGCAACTTGGGAAAGGCCGCAGCTTGCGCGCCGTCACGGGGGAGAGTCCGATGGTGATTGAAGGGGTTGAAACGACAAAAGCGGCGGTGGCGCTGGCTCGTCGCTTCGACGTTGAGCTGCCGATCATTGAGCAAGTCCACGCCGTGCTGTTTCGCAAGCAGGCCCCGCGTCACGCTCTCCAGACGCTGATGACGAGGAGTCGCAAAGCCGAGCGCCGCTTGGCATCCAATTGACGATATTATGGTATCATGGTATAATCAGTTTCGGAGGTGAGAACGGATGGATTTTGTCACGACCAACATTCGATTGCGCAGTGATATCTATCAACGCCTCAAGTTAAAATCGGCGCATGTCAGAAAAAGTCTGGCTCAACTGATTCGTGAGGCGGTGGATCAAACCTACGGCGGCGATCGTCCCATGCATCAGTTGACGTCTCCTGCTCGGCGGGACGCCCTTTTTCGGCTGGTGGGAGTGTGCCGAACAGGAATCCGGGACGGATCCGTTGAGCACGATCGTGATATCTACGGGCCGAAGCGGTCTTCATGAAGTGTTTCGTCGATTCGAGTGCCTGGATTGCGTTGGCCGATCGGACCGACCAGTACCATCTCCAAGCCTCGGCGTTCCTTCGACAACTCAGCGCATCTGACCTTCTGCATACGTCGAATTACGTGCTCGCAGAGACGATCACTCGACTCCGACGAACCGCCGGGCACCATGTGGCCGTGCGGTGGGCTGAGGATTGCCGCAAAAGTCACTTGCTCCATATCCATTATGGTGATCAAGAAGTCGATGACGCAGCGCTTCAGATATTCAAGAAATACGCCGATCAAGAACTGAGTTTTGTCGATTGCGCGAGCATGGCGCTGATGGAGCGGTTGAACATCGAGCGAATCTTTGCGTTTGACGAAGATTTTCGAAAATCTGGATTTCTGCTTGTTCCATAGCGGGGCGTAGCGTAGTTT
>JACQRA010000036.1 GCA_016206725.1 Candidatus Omnitrophota bacterium | reverse complement strand
GTGAGCAGGAAGCAGGAAGCAGGGAGCAGGAAAAATGAATAAACAGCAACTGAAAGAATTTAAAGAAGCACTGATGAGAGAGCGGGCCAAGTTTGCCGGAGAAATCCGCGCCATTGCGAAGGAGGCCTCGAAGAACCCTCGCGATGCGTCGGGGGATCTCTCGGCGTATACAGTCCATCTCGCGGATATGTCCTCGGACACCTATGAGCGGGAACTCTCCGCGAACATCGCCTCCAGCGAACAGCAAGTGCTCTACCAAATTGACGAAGCCCTCAAGCGTCTTGAGGAGGGCGCCTACGGGACGTGCCAGCAGTGCGACAAGGTCATCAGCATGAGTCGCCTGAAGGCGGTTCCGTATACCTCGCTGTGCATCGAGTGTCAGCGCGCGACCGAACAGAAAAAGCGGTAACGAACATCGGGGACACAAACCAATTTTTAGAAGTTGTTTTGTGTCCCCGATTTTTCAAATGCTCCCGTGGCTGATCGCGGCCCTGATTGTCACCGTCGATCAGCTCAGTAAGTGGGCGATCCGCACGACCTTTCTTCCTCAACAGAGCCTACCGATCCTTCCTGGTATCGTTCACCTAACGTATGCGCGCAACACCGGCGCGGCCTTCAGCCTGTTTCAAGGCCACGTGATTCCTCTCGTGCTGATCTCGGTGGTCGTGGCCGGCTGGATGGTGTGGGAGCTGCTGCGTCGTCCCCACACGAATCGTCACACCCCGGTCGCGTTAGGATTGATTTTGGGGGGAGCCGTAGGCAATCTGATCGATCGCCTGCGCTTCGGCTACGTCGAAGACTTCATTGATGTGCGCGTCTGGCCAGTGTTCAACGTGGCGGACTCAGCCATCACGATCGGCGTGATCTGGCTCATCTGGGGCACGTTGAAAAATCAGAGAAATCGGGGACACAAACATTTTGCCCAATTTTAACCAATTTGTTTGTGTCCCCAATCTGAATTGATGCATCCGATTCTTTTCACGCTCGGCCCCATCACGATCTACAGCTATGGCGTGGCGATGGCGCTGGCGTTTCTCATCGCGATGACACTCGCCGCCCATGATGCGCGCACGTCACTCAAGGGTCTCGTTCCACTGCATGATGCCACACTGCTCGACTGGGGCGCCTTCGTCATGATCGGCGGGGTGGTGGGTGGGCGGCTACTGTATGTCCTCCTCAATTGGGACTCCTATCGGACGTCTCCGCTCGAAATCTTCGCCTTGTGGCACGGCGGATTGGTGTGGTACGGAGGATTAGCGGGCGGGATATTGGCGCAAGCCCTTTTCGCCGCGCGCCGTCATCTCTCGTTTCTGCGCATCACGGATCAAGTCGCACCCGTCGTCGCGTTAGGTCATGCCATCGGGCGACTCGGATGTTTTGCCAACGGCTGTTGCTACGGCAAACCTACGACGGCGTGGTGGGGTGTCGTCTTTCCCGACCATCTCGATGCGGTCATCCCCACCCAGGTAATCGAGTCGGTGGGATTGATGATCCTCTTTCTGGTTCTGCGGATGCTCCAGGGAAAAATCGGGGACACAAACAATTTGCAGCGGCCCGGAAGGCTCTTCGGTTGGTATCTGGTGGGCTACGGCCTCCTGCGAGCGGGGATTGAATCGTGGCGCGGCGATCAACCAACGGTGTGGGCCGGCATGACGTTGGCGCAACTGATCAGCCTTGGCCTCGTGATGACCGGTCTATTGAGGGGACACAAACAAATTAAAATGGGGGACACAAACAGATTTCTGAAATTGTTTGTGTCCCCTTTTTAGAAATTGTTTGTGTCCCCGATTGAGGTCATGGCACGCACGTATCGGTTTGTGGTGGGGGTGGGAGAGGCAGGGATGCGGTTGGATCGCTACCTGGTGCGACGGCTGCCGCGCACACTCTCACGCGCCGCCATTCAACGCGCCATTCACCATGGCCGTGTGACAATCGGCGGCAAGCAGGTCAGGGCAAATGATCGGCTCAAGAAAGAAGATGTTGTCAGCGCGACCATGGATCAGCTCGGGGCGAAAGCGCGTCACCTCGACCTGCAACCCGAAGCCATTCCCTTGGAAATCGTGTATGAAGACGATCAGGCGCTGGTCGTCAACAAGCCGGCGGGACTGGTCGTCCATCCGGCACCGGGCCACTGGTCCGGCACGCTCGTCAACGCCGTCCTCTGGCACCTAATCGGGGACACAAAACAATTTCCAAAAATGGTTTGTGTCCCCGATGTTCCACGGGCGGGGATTGTGCATCGGCTGGACAAAGATACCTCCGGATTGCTGATTGTCGCCAAGACCGAGTTGGCGCATCGCAGCCTGAGTCGGCAACTGAAATCCCGCACGTTGAACCGTACCTATCTCGCGCTGGTGAAAGGCCACGTGCCGTTTGAAGAAGGCGCCATTGATGCCGCGATCGGCCGCCACCAGGTCCGTCGCAAAGAGATGACGGTGCGCTATCTCGGCGGCCGCGAGGCGGTGACACGATACCGCGTCCTGAAGCGATTGACAATCGGGGACACAAAACAAATTCCACAATTGGTTTGTGTCCCCGCTCTCACACGGTTGCCATTTCCATATACCCTGCTGGAAGTGAAATTGCAGACGGGACGGACGCATCAAATCCGCGTGCACATGGCCCATCTGGGGCATCCGGTGCTGGGCGATGTGGTGTACGGCAGCCATCCGCAGCGCTTCTGGAGCGAGCTGGGGATTCAGCGGCAATTGCTCCATGCCGCCGCCATTCGGTTTCAGCATCCGACCCGCAACGCGCCGGTCGAACTCACAGCCCCACTCCCGCAGGACATGGCCTGTTGGTTGCCGGGCGTATCTGGTCACGCCGCGGATTGACGCCGAGCGTCAGAAGAGGTATGGTATGCAGAGAATGAGCAACAGGCAGCGAGCGTGGTACATCATAGGAATGCTCTGCTTCTTGGTCGCGGTTGAGGCCTCCGCGCAGGTGCCGCAGCTCATCACGTATCAGGGACGGTTGACGGAAAGCAACGGGATTCCTTTCTCAGGGAGTCACACCATGGTGTTCCGCGTCTATGACGCGGAGACCGGCGGCAACAAGCTGTGGGAAGAAAGCCATGCGGTCACACTCGCGAAAGAAGACAACGGGATATTTTCCGTGGTGTTAGGGAGCCTGAGTTCGCTGAGCAATCTCGACTTCAACCAATCGTTATGGTTGGCATTGGCGGTGGACGGGGAGGGGGACATGTCGCCCCGCCAGCGCTTCACCGCGGTGGGCTACGCGATCAACGCCGACACGCTGGACGGGCTGGATAGCACGGAGTTTGTCCGCGTTGATGGGGAGGGCGACGTGATCGTCGCCGGCAGCCTGACGGTGTCCGGAACCCTCAGTGGCTCCTCGGTGACGAGTGGGACCCTGACGTCGGTGGACTCCGGCGCGGGTCTAACCGGCGGGCCGATTACTTCGAGTGGGACGCTGGCCGTCGGGGCTGGGAGTGGGATTGCCGTCAATGCGGATGACGTAGCGGTCAAGCTCAATAGCAGCGGCCCAGGCTTAGTGGCGGATGCTGACGGCGTGAGTCTTCTTCGCACGTGTGCCGATGGCCAACTGCTCAAATGGACCGCCTCGACGAGCAGTTGGGGTTGCGCGGCCGATACGGATACCGACACCAACAGCGGTGGGACCGTCACCTCGGTAACCGCCGGCACTGGCTTGTCCGGCGGGACGATTATCGGCAGCGGAACGATCAGTCTCGATGCGCCGGTCAGCGTCGCCCACGGAGGCACCGGCGCGTCGACCGCCAGCGGAGCGCGCGCCAATCTGATCAACTGTCTGCCGATCGGCAGCTCGGATGGCGAAGACCAAAACAATGACTTTGAACTCGTGTGGCCGGTTCCGGTGGCAGGGAGTCTGAGCCAGTTCAGGG